>DAOUXC010000134.1 GCA_030666795.1 Desulfobacteraceae bacterium | reverse complement strand
ATTGGTTGTTTCTGGATGGATACTAATTAGTTCGGTAACATTTTAGCGTATTGAAATCAGGCTGGGAAAGGCCGCAGGTATACTTCAACGATTTTTTTAAACTGCTAAATTGTTACGTAATTTTCGATCTGGAGTATACCAACTTCATTTAAAAAGACAAGGCATAATCCTGTCGATTTATAAGCGCCCAGTCTTACTGCCACAATTGAGAAAGGATTGAAGGGCCTAAAATCCTTGACTAAGATAATCTTTGTGGTATTTTTCCAGACTGTTCGACTTATAAAATTGCTTCGCAATTGGAATGTTGGAATACTGGAACAATGGGCTTTGCGAAAATAGCGAAATGTAATATTGTCAGAACTGCCTTGCCGTATATGTTAAAAATGGTAATAAATAAACAAATCCCCCTTTAAAACCAGCATTCCAACTTTCCGGCATTCCATTACTCCAGGTATGAGGCAAAAGTATTAATCCTGGAGAATCCCTTTTTATTTCAGTAAATTAAACAAATTCAGGGACCTTAAAAAATGGATATAGAACACATTGAAAAGAGATTTGGAATTACGGCGGTGGAAAAAGGATTTATCACGTCGGACCAGGTTATCGAGGCACTCACAATTCAAGTGGCAGAGGACCTTTCCATCGGAACACACCGACCCATAGGCAAAATATTGTTGGAAAATGAACTGATTACTCTTCAACAAGTTGATAAAGTGCTCAAGTCCATGGGAATAGGCGAAAATAATGTGTAAATTTTGAGGCGAGACCAATGCCCATATACGAATTCTATTGCCGTAAATGCAACATGATCTTCAATTTTTTCTCCACATCCGTAAACACTCAAAAAAGACCCATGTGCCCCGAATGCCAAAAGGTCAAACTGGACAGACGCATGTCTGTGTTTTCAGTTTCCAAAAATCGAGTGGAGGAAGAGGATGTGTCTCTTCCCGATATGGACGAAAGCAAGATGGAAGCGGCAATGAATGTCCTCGCAAAAGAGGCCGAACATATGGACGAAGATGACCCAAAGCAGGCCGCCAACCTGATGCGAAAATTGACGGACATGACCGGATTGGACCTGGGTCCGGGCATGGAGGAGGCCCTGACCAGGATGGAGGCCGGAGAAGACCCGGAAACTATTGAACAGGAGATGGGAGATATTCTCGAAGGCGAAGATCCGTTTAGCTTGAAGAAAAAAATCATGAAAACTGCAAAATACAGTGCCCCCCGGGTGGATGAAAAGCTGTATGACCTGTGATTCCTTTAACAAATCCCTTCACAGCTCGACCAACTCAACGTCTCCCCACGTGGCCATACTGTCCTCCACAATAGCCACCCCTCCCATGATTCCCTCTATCTCATTTGCCCGGTCTGCAACCTTTTCAATATCATGTTTTACCATAATCCTGTTCCCGAGGGCAGTGGCAGCGCCGTCCGCCAATGCCGCCGAAGGCGAAAGAAGACAGACAACATCGGCTATCCCCATGCTCAGGGAATGACCCACCCTCGCAGACGAAGAGCAAACCCCCAACGGCATTTGTCTTTCGGGAATCAAAAGACCGAATTTTTCACTTAACAATGAGCCTCCTGCAAAGATTGAGACCGTAGCCGGTCTGCCGGCTTTGAGAAAAATATCACCACCATTCTCTACGATCACCTGATCCGTGATCCGCATAAGCCCCCTGCCAACGTATTGGGCAATGGCGCCGGCAACAGAGGCCATGGGGCCTACGCCAAGCCCCCTCGTGACATCAATCATCTCTCTTATCATGGAAGGCGCATAAGGATCTTGCCCCCAGGGCGACAGAGAGGTTGCAAATTCAGGGTGTATACTGATATATTTTTCTAACTGCTTCCGGTATTCAAACACCAGATCCGCGGTCTCTTTTTCCAGATTCCTGTCCGCGCTGACCCATAGATCTGTTTCTTTCACTGCCACGTGAAA
Source organism: Desulfobacteraceae bacterium (assembly GCA_030666795.1). GTDB lineage: Bacteria > Desulfobacterota > DSM-4660 > Desulfatiglandales > Desulfatiglandaceae > JAIOSR01. The sequence goes on along the minus strand of DAOUXC010000134.1, from coordinate 6,948 downwards.
GGAGGTCATATCGCTGCTACTGACTTTTTTCCTATAGGTGCGCTCTTCATGCCGCGACATCCGGAATCCTTTCTAAGCCCTGCAAATTTAGAGAAAAGGGTACTATTGTATCCCATAAAGTCCAAAGGGAAACTAAAAATATTTGGTTCTTCTCCAACTTAGTTGGCGAAGAGGATCCAAGGAGCCAAGGGGTCAAGGATTCAAGCTTTTGTTTTCTGAAGACTTTATCAGCGTTTTTAACAATTTTTCGATCCTTGCGTACCCTTTATTATTGGAAAATTTTGTCTTTATTCTGGATCTCTAAACAGAGTTTGTATGATTTCTGCAACATCTTCAAACCGTTGCAATCCTTACAGTAGTTCACTTGAATCCTGGAATCCTCGACCCCTTGAACCCTATGGGATCACGCCTGTTTAATGAAAGGGGATCTCCTTGTTTAGACTTGTCTAAGACCAACTAATCGGGAGATGATTCAACTATTTCAATATGTCTCTTCACCGTCACTATAAAGAGACTTTAAAATTTCTTGTATTTCTACCTTCATAGTGTTTATAAGACTCTGGAAATTTTGCTGGACAACATATCATGGTTCAGTGAACAATTATACTGAAAATCCTATAGGGCTTTTTTAGAATCACGCTAAGGATAAGGAGGCAAAAGATGATAAGAGCTTTTCGTGGAAAGGCCCCAAGAATAGCATCATCCGCATTTGTCAGCGAAGCGGCCTATATAGTCGGGGATGTTGAAATCGGAGAAAACTCGAGCATATGGCCGGGAGTGATTGTCAGGGGGGATTTTGGGGAAATAAAAATCGGTCAAAATACCAGCATTGAAGACAACTGCGTTGTGCACGCGGGGACCGATGTCAACATTGGCAATGACGTCATTATCGGGCACGGGGCAGTAGTCCATGGCCGGAGCATAGGCAACAATGTGCTCGTGGGCAATAACGCCACAATTCTCGATGACAGCGAGATCGGCGATGCCTGTGTCATAGGGGCAGGATCCGTAGTTACGCCGGGCACAAAAATACCGCACAACTCCATGGCAATGGGATCACCGGCCCGGATAAAAAGCCGGACCTCTTCTGAAGAACTCGCCCGGTTAAAAGAAGGCTCCGCTCTCTACGCCGGCCTGGCCCAGGAGTATAAACGGCAAGGACTGTAAAAAACTATCCTTCGGAGCGGGAGAAGACGCCTCTTCACGCCAAGTAAAAATGCGCGCAGCGATTTTTGATGAAGTTATCAGGCTATAATAAAAAAAGGTTCCAAAAATCGATAGAATTCTGATAGTATTACCGTATCTATTTGGAGCAAAGTTATAACAGCGCAACAATAAACCCTGCCCGGGAGAAGGATAAAATGGGAAACGGAGAAGATATACAATTTGGATTAAGCGATAAGACGGGAGCCTTGATGATGATTAATAAAAAAGAGAGGCAAATACTCAGGGAAATCCTTTCAATGACCATGAAATCAAAGGGCGGCAGGGCTTATATTGAAAATAAATTTGGTCCCGAGTACTTGGAAATAGCTGACAACCTACTTGAGTCCCTGGAAGGGTGACGATCCTTGGAGACTGTCAGAGGATGACATTTTTTCAAGGTCAAGTCGAAGATCCCGAATAGCACCCCTGGTCCCCCGATTCATGATCAAGCGGGATCCTGCCATGCACCTTAAAACATCAATAAGCCCCGAATGAACCCTGCCCCGCAAAATGATAACCCCTGATCATTGACAAACAATCCCCTTTCTCCTAAACTATAGAGTTATGGGTTCCTTTAATCCTTAACAGGGAACAATCTGCTTTATGCTTTAGATTCAATTTTTTATAATCTGGAGACGGGATAATGGCCGACAGGGACGACAAAAATAATTCAGGCAAAAAACCATATGGTGACTCCGTCGAACTTTTCGAAGGGATTTTTCAAAATGGCCTTGAACCGATAAAAGCAACCGAAAGTAAAGACGAGCAAGAAAATGAAATCGAAACGCTTCCTGCCGACCATAATGCTGCTGTTGAAGCAGGAAAGAAAAGCCAGGATGCCGGTGAAGCGGAAAAATCGGTTCGTTTGGATACAGATGCAAAATCTTACAGAAAAACGGTAAAAAGACCTAAAACTCTAATAATCGCATTGTCGTTTGTCTTGTTGATCGTCCTGACCGCCGCATTTATAAAATATCTCGATATTACGGGTTTGGTCAGACTAATGGACGTCCCGCACCCAGTCGAGGAACCCGTCAAACAAAGAGGTGTCACAAAAAGGTTACCTGACAAGACTGTAAAAAAAGAAAAAGCTATCACTCCTGTTCAACCGTCAGTCCAAGTTGATGGAGCCGATCGGGCAGAGGAGGTCAAAAAGCCCCTGGCAGAGAAGGCCGTTAGCCCGACACCCACGGTAGAGATTTTTGCCGAAAAAAAAGACCTTGCTGATGAACAACTCACCACGGTCGCGCAACCACAGGAAGAAAAAACCACACACAAGGAGGAAGCTTCTCCGGAAGAGAGGTCATCATATCCCTATTCCGTCCTCCTCGGGGCTTTCAGTTCCATTGAAAAAGCAAAATCGGCCGTTTCCATATACCGGGAAAATGGCCTTTCGCCTTATTATGTAAAGGTAGATCTCGGAGAAAAGGGCGTATGGTTCAGAATATTCACCGGCCATTTTGAGAGTAAGGAACAGGCTGAGGCATTGATAAGCAAAAAACGGCTCAAAGGCGCAAGCATAAAAAACACGAGATATGCCGCCTTTGCCGGAAGTTATTCAACCAAAAAGGAACTGGGTGACAAACGGTCTGTGCTTTCCGACCTCGGATACTCACCCTATGTTATAGATGGTGTGAATGGTTGGTCATACGTTTTCGTTGGTGCCTTTTACACAAAAACCGGGGCAGAGCTACAGCAGCAGGACCTGGCCTCCAAGGGTATAAAAAGCGAGGTAGTTGAAAGGTAACTCAGGTCCGACATACCCCCCTTCACCCCTGTTCTACAATCCCAAGTCCTCGTTGATCAGAACGACCTTGATCCTTCCCTTGGGAAATGACTTCTCGGTAATGGCCCATGAATTACAGATGCGCTCCGGCGTGTTGCACTCCTGACAAAAGGAGGTCTCCGCGCAGGGGGTCTTTTTGTTCAAGCGCATGGCATTAGCAGGTGCGGCATAATTCTTGATACGAAACATGGCATCATCGAGTTCAGGGACGATCTTGTTACGGCCGACCAGTATGACCACGTATTTTGGGCCGAAGGTAATGCCTGCGACCCGGTTGCCGATCATATCGAGATTCACGAGAACGCCGCTTTCGGTGACCGCGTTTGTGCCTGTAATAAAAAGGTCCGCTAACAGCGACCTTCGGCGCAGTTCCAGGTTTTTGTCACCGGTAATGCTCTTGTCAAACGTATCAAGGACCTCCAGGTCCGGATCCTCCTTTATGGCCTCATACAGACCGGTAGCCATAAACGTCATTGAACCGCCCCACGACACGCTCTTTATATCGATTCGGGAAATGATTTCCTTTTGCACAATCTCTCTTACCCCAGAGGCCGCATTCGCTAAAAAAACCTCGAAATTATTTCCTTCCAAAGCATTCTTGACATCGGCCAGGCGCTTCTGCCAGTAATTCCTAATGGGTTTCTCCATTCTCGTCTCCTTGGTTTTATTGTAACTGATTTTTTGACAGGATTAACGTGATATCAGGACTAAAATTGTCTAAAGCTGAGATTGTGAAAAAGGGACATTTCCGGATGTACATCGACTATTCCCACTCAATGGTACTTGGCGGCTTGGATGAGATATCATAAACAACGCGGTTCACGCCTTTTACGCTGTTGATAATCCTGCTGGAAATACTTGCCATTACCTCGTAGGGGACCCGCGACCAGTCTGCCGTCATGGCATCGAGGCTGTCCACTACCCGGACTGCAATGACGTTCTCATAGGTCCTCTCGTCACCCATAACACCCACGGTTCTCACGGGTAAAAGAACGGCAAAGGACTGCCAGACCTTTTCATATAGCCCCGCCTTCCTGATCTCTTCCAGAACAACGACATCCGCGGACCTCAATATCTCCAGACGTTGACGTGTCACCTCGCCTAATATCCTTACTGCCAGTCCCGGTCCCGGAAAGGGCTGGCGCATCACCATTTCCTTAGGAAGATCAAGCTCCAGACCCACCTGACGACCTTCATCCTTAAAAAGCTCCCGAAGCGGTTCAATGAGCTTCAATTTCATCACATCAGGCAGTCCTCCCACATTGTGGTGGCTTTTGATGGTAGCGGAAGGCCCCTTAAAGGAGACACTCTCAATAACATCAGGATAAAGAGTCCCTTGTGCAAGGTATTTTGCCTTTCCCAATTCACCGGCCTTTTTTTCAAAAACCCTTATGAACTCCCTGCCGATTGTTTTTCTTTTTTTCTCGGGATCTTCAACACCCTTGAGTTGTTCTAAAAAATGTTCGGATGCGTCCACTAAGTGTAAGTCCATTCCGTAATATCCCCGGAACAGCTCCATTACCTCCTGTGCCTCCCCCCTTCGCATAAGGCCGTTATCCACAAGTATGCAAGACAGCTTCTTTCCGATTGCCCTGTGCAACAGGACCGCGGTGACTGAAGAATCCACCCCACCCGATAGCCCGCAGATCACCCTGTCATCCCCGACCTGTTCCCTTAATTTCTTTGTGGTCCGGCGGACAAATGAACTCATGGTCCAGGAGGGCTCGCACCCGCATATCCTGAAAAGAAAATTTTTGATAATCTTGGGGCCTTCCGGCGTGTGGGCCACCTCCGGATGGAACTGGACCCCGAAATGCCTTCTCGATTTATCGGCCATGGCCGCGACCGGGCTGTTCCTGCTCCCCGCGAGTGCCTCAAATCCTTCGGGCATTCGATCGATGCGGTCTCCATGGCTCATCCATACGGTTTGCCCTTCTGTTTTTTCAAGGCCGTAAAACAGGTCTTTGTCATCTTTAATTGTTATAAGTGCATTCCCGTATTCACGATCCGCGGCCCTTGCAACTACACCGCCAACCAGGTGGGTAAGGAATTGCATGCCGTAACAGATGCCCAGAATCGGCACTTCCAGATCGAGAATCCGTTTGTCGGCCAAAGGAGCGTCTTTGTCATAGATGCTGGAAGGCCCGCCCGAAAGGATAATTCCCTTCGGTGAAAAGGTCCTTATCTTTTCGAGGCTTAAATTGAAGGGGTGAATCTCGCAGTAGACCTTGGTCTCCCGAACCCGTCTTGCAATAAGCTGGGTATACTGTGAACCAAAATCCAGGATGAGCACTTTTTGTTTGTAAAGGTTACTTGCCATAGATAATCTCTGCTTTGCCCTATTCCAACCGGTAGTTGGGGGCCTCTTTTGTAATTATCACGTCATGGACATGGCTTTCTCTGAGGCCCGCGGGAGTAATCTGAGCGAACCTGGCCCCGGTTTGAAGCGCCTTGATGTCCGCACACCCAAGGTAGCCCATGCCGGATCTCAATCCACCCACAAGCTGGTAAACATTATCGGCCAGAGAACCGCGATAGGGGACCCTGCCCACAATCCCTTCGGGCACCAGTTTTTTCTCCATGTCCGTTTCTTCCTGAAAATATCGGTCCCTGCTTCCTTCCTTCATGGCCTCCAGGGAACCCATACCCCTGTAGACCTTGTAGGTCCTGCCTTGGAACAGGATTGTCTCGCCCGGGCTCTCCTCGGTTCCGGCAAACAGGCCTCCGATCATGACCGTGTCCGCCCCTCCTGCCAATGCCTTTGTGATATCCCCGGAAAACTTGATTCCCCCGTCCGCAACAATGGGAATCCCCTGTTTCCTGGCCTCTCCGGCGCAGCCCATGATGGCCGTCATCTGTGGTACGCCAACTCCCGCAACGACCCTTGTAGTGCATATGGAACCGGGACCCACACCCACCTTCACGCCATCCACACCCGTCTCAATGAGCGCCTTTGTCCCTTCGGCCGTGGCCACGTTTCCGGCAATCAGTTCCAGGGCCGGAAATTTCTTTTTAAGGTCCCTTACGGTCTGAAGAACTCGCTCGGAATGTCCGTGTGCCGTATCTACAACCACCACGTCCACATTGGCGGCGGTAAGAGCGGCGATCCTGTCCTCCGTATCAGGCGCTATACCCACGGCCGCGCCCACTCTCAACCGGCCCAGTTCATCTTTACAGGAAATGGGGTATTTTTTTATTTTTTCAATATCCTTGATCGTGATAAGCCCCTGCAGCTTACCTTTGTCATCAACGACCAGGAGCTTCTCTATGCGTCTTTCATGAAGGATGGCCTTGGATTCCTCCAGGGTTATCCCCACTTGTGCCGTTGCAAGATCCTCCTTGGTCATAACGGCTTCCACCTTTTGATCCAGGTTGGTTTCAAACCGAAGATCCCGGTTGGTAATAATCCCCACCAGATTACCCCTTTTTACCACGGGCACGCCGGATATCCTGAATTTTTCCATGATCTCCATGACCTCATAGATCTTACGGTCCGGTTCTATGGTAATGGGATTAACAATCATTCCGCTTTCAGATTTTTTTACCTTTTCCACTTCAAGTGATTGACGTTCAATGCTCATATTCTTGTGGATAAAGCCTAACCCCCCCTGTCTCGCGATGGTAATGGCGGTCTCGGATTCGGTCACGGTGTCCATGGCCGCGCTGACAATGGGGATATTTAACGTGATATTGCGTGACAACCTTGTTTTTACATCTACTTCGGCCGGCAAAACATGAGAGTGGCCGGGAACCAGAATAAGGTCATCAAATGTAAAGCCGTATGGAACATCATTCATATTCATTTCCCTCTCCCTTGAAACAAGTTAGTGTCCATCCGGAAACAACCAATTTCCGGATGGAGCTTTCAGCGGTCAGCAATCAGCCAAAATCTTGTTTTTAATGTCCTTTGCAGAAAGTCGAAAGCTGATGGCTGATAGCGCGAATCCAAAAACGTT
>DAOUXC010000323.1 GCA_030666795.1 Desulfobacteraceae bacterium | reverse complement strand
CCGAGAAGCGGGATTGGGTGGCCTTCAATCTCCTTTGGTGGCGGCCCTTTGGCCGCAAAGGCCTCGGTCGGCATGGTGGGGGTCAAAAGGAGATCAAAGCGCTCAAAAAAGTTCCATAAGGCTCGATTCAGATCTGATCGAATTTTCTGGTTTTTTATGTGGTTATCTAAAGACAGTGTCTTTGCATGATCCAGTGACATCACAAGGGTTTTACCCAATTCCGACCGAAACTTTTCCAGGTCCCGTTGAACCTGGGCATAAATATCGAAGCTCGTGAGTTCGGACCAGACCTGGCCCACCTCGGGTATCTCCCCATCCCAGATTTCAACGCTATGACCCATTTTTTCAAATCGTTTCACGGCATCTTCCACGAGGGCCATGATATCGTGCTGGACCCGCGCATATCCCAGGGTGGGGCTGAAACCGATCTTTAAGGATTTATCAAGAAGGTTCAGACTTTCCCGGTAGGATATCTCCGGTCCGGGCAAGGCGTCCTGATCAGCAGGATGATAGCCTGCCACACAATCAAGATACAGGGCCGCATCCTCCACTGTTCTGCTTAACGGCCCCTGTGTCAATGTCCGGCTGATATGATGTACAGGTACGGGACCCAATGGCACCCGCCCATAAGAGGGCTTAAATCCAAAGCATCCGGAATAGCAGGCCGGAATGCGGATGGATCCCCCTACATCTGAACCGGTTGCCAGGGGGACCATGCCGGAGGCGACCGCGGCGGCCGATCCACCGCTTGAACCACCCGGTGTGCGCTCCCGGTTCCAGGGGTTCCTGGTTACACCAAACAACCTGTTTTTGGTGAAACCGGTAAATCCGAATTCCGGTGTATTTGTCTTACCCACTACGATGGCACCGGCAGACTTAAGCCGTGCGACCTGAATAGAGTCCTGTTGGGCCAGATTGTCCTTAAAGGGAACGGAACCGAAGCTGGTGACCATGCCTTTTACGTCTTCCAGATCCTTTACCCCTATGGGAATGCCGGCTAATGGGCCGGGATCTTCGCCTCCAACTATGCGATTGGCCATGGCCTTTGCCTCGGCCATGGCCTGATCGGCCCGGATTGCCACAAATGCATTGAGGTCCGGGTTCACCCCTTGGATTCTGTTCAGGGTTTCCTCCATCAATTCCACAGGTGAAAGGTCTTTTGAGCGGATGAGATAGGCCAGTTCAATGGCCGACTGAGAGCGAATCGTTGTCATGAAAAATTCTCCTTGGTTCTTAATAAAAAGAGGCCCCTAATCTCAGGGCCTCTTTTTTGCGTACTAATATATAATAAAACGCGTTAAAACAGCGGCCACAGCAGAAACGCGCCGGACGTGATGACAAAAAATACGAAGAACACCAGTAGGAGCCACCCCATGATTTCTCTGAATTCCAGCTTGGCAACCGCAAGCATGGCGATGGCCCAGAAGGGCTGGATCATATCGGTCATCATATCACCCCAGGCATAGGCCACCACGGTTTTATGGGCCTCCACGCCCAATTGTTTGGCCGCGGGCAAGAGATATGGGGCCGTAACCGCCCATTCGGACCCGCCCGAAGGGATCAGGTAGTTTAGCAGTCCCGCGTACCAGTAGGTAATGAGCAGGAACGTACTGCCGCTGCATACGGCCACAAATGCCTTGGTAAATACGGTAGCTAATGCCGTGTATTTAAAAAGGCCGAAAATGCCCGCATAGAATGGGAACTGGATCACTATTCCCCACACGGCCTTGCCCGCTTCTTCCGTGGCCTTGAGGAAACTCCATGGTCTCCAGTGGAAAAGTATGCCTAACATCAAAAAGAAAAGGTTGATGTTATTGAGGTTAATGGTCTTGGCAAAACCGACTTCGCTCATCTTCCACCCTAACCACCAGAATCCGCCTATGGCAATGATCAGGTTCCATCCCCACCACCAGTTGGCCCAGGAGGAAAAGCTCTCATATTTATCGGGTCTCGGCGGAGATTCATACAGCTTGAGCCTGTCAGCCAATTCCGGGGAGAGCTTGAAGGTCTTTTCTTCGGACGGGTGCATGAGTGACATAAGAACGGTGACCACGACAATGACAATGATAAGCAGAATGAGATTAAAGGGAGAAAAAATGGTCTGGGTGGTTGATATTGTTCCCGGCAGGTACCCGCCTTTGATAAGGAAGTTATTGGGCGTATTCACCAGCAACGGGGCCGAAGCGGAAAGACCTGAATGCCAGGTACAACCAAGACCCAGATAGGCTGAAGCGATAAGGAGACGATAGTCCACCTTGGGATTGTTTTTGACAATGTAAAGGGCCAGCATGGCGCTTCCGATCAGGCTAAGCCCCCAGTTAAACCAGGCAATGACCATGGAAAAGAGGGCCATAATCATGATGGCCTGCCAGGGCTTTTCTTTATTGGCCCAGCCGGAGATACCGTTCAGCAGCCATCTGACCGGCGGCGAGCAGGCTAATATATAGCCCGTCATCATGATCAGGCACATCATCATCCCGAATTTGAGGAGTATCCAGAATCCCTTTCCCCATGCCTGTACCGCCTTGGCCGGTCCCACATCCCCCCAGATGAGGGCCATGAAAAAGGTTATGATGCTCAGGATCCATACGATGACAAGGGCGTCAGGAATCCATCTTTCGGTCCAGTTGGTCAGGCCACCGCCCCAGTTCTTAAGAAATTCCAACCCCGACTTTTGCTCACCATTAGCCATGATAACCTCCTTTGTCTAAAAGTTTGTGCCAGCCCAATGGATTTTTTTCGGATGAGGGTCCGTTTTACCACCTCCTTTGTTATTTCGAGTTATTACAAAAAAGAAAACCCCTTCGGCGGTGACACCGCTTCAGGGGTTTTTTAGGGCACATGCTTTCACTGGCAAGCCTTCAAATTTTGGTGTTTTTGTCAAAAAATATTATCTATATGCATATTAACAGCTACCAATAATCAAAACCGGTGAAGGTTGTCAACAATAAAATTGAATTTACTTTCCTTGATCCGCCATGCGTTTGTATGTCTCGTATCTTTCCTTCATATCCTCTTCCGCCTTTTTGAAGAGCGTATCCGCATGTTCCGGAAATGTCCTTGTCAGACTCGAATAACGGACTTCACCAAGCAGGAATTCCTTAAAATCACCTGCGGGTTCTTTGGAATCAAGGATAAAGGGATTTTCCCCCTCTTGTTTGAGTGCGGGATTGTACCGGTAAAGGGGCCAGTAACCGGTTGCTACGGCCTGTTTTTCCTCTTCCTGGGTCAGGCCCATATTGATGCCGTGGTTGATGCACGGGGCATAGGAGATTATAAGAGATGGTCCCTGATAGCTTTCCGCCTCTATTAGGGCCTTGAGAAGTTGGTTCTTATTGGCCCCCATTGCCACAGAGGCCACATATACGTATCCGTAAGTCATGGCCATAAGCCCCAGGTCCTTTTTGCGGGTGAGCTTGCCGCCTGCCGCAAACTTGGCCACGGCGCCGGTAGGTGTTGATTTGGATGCCTGACCACCCGTATTGGAGTAGACCTCCGTATCCAGGACAAGGATGTTCACATCGTGTGCGGTGGCAATAACGTGGTCAAGGCCGCCGTAACCGATATCATAGGCCCACCCGTCCCCACCGAATACCCATATGGATTTTTTGGTGAGATAGTCGCTTCTGTCGATAATCTCGATAAGCACCGGGTTGAATTCGGCCTCGGGATTTACAATTTCAGCCTCAATGAGACCCACTATACGGTTCCCGAGTTCCTTTGACATTTCACCGTCATTCATATTGTCAAGCCATGCCTGCAAGACCTCTTTCAGATCTTTTGATACACCTGTTTCCAATGCCTCGCGGATAAAATCGGCCAGTTTTTCTCGTCTCTGGGTCACTCCTAATTCCATGCCAAAGCCGTATTCCGCGTTATCCTCAAAAAGCGAGTTTGCCCATGCGGGGCCATGCCCTTGTTCATTGACCGTGTAAGGACAAACCGGTGCGGAACCACCGTAGATGGAAGAGCATCCCGTGGCATTTGCAATGAGCATGCGGTCGCCAAAGAGCTGGGTGACGAGCTTAACATAGGGCGTCTCGCCGCAGCCGGGGCAGGCCCCGGAAAACTCAAACAAAGGTTTTCT
>DAOUXC010000225.1 GCA_030666795.1 Desulfobacteraceae bacterium | reverse complement strand
GAGATGTGCTCCATCGTGCCCCCCGGAAACGAATTCTGGCACTGCCCGAATGTGCAACGCTACGGGGAAGGGCTCACAAGGGAAGAACGGATCAGGAAGGCACATGAAATGCTTTGTAAGGCGGGCTATACCTGGCATGTGCCGCCGGTTGACGGTTCCGGTAAGGTGGTCAAGGGCGAGGGATTACGGCTGCCGGGCGGACAACCCATGGAAAAATTTACGATTCTGACACCGCCGGCGGACTATGATCCCCACCGGGCCATGTCCGGGATGATGATACAGGAGTGGCTCAGGGCCATGGGAATGCCGGCATTCTCCAAACCAATGGCCTTCGGATCCCTGATTCAACAGGTCAAAACACGTCGTGATTTTGATTCTTTTATTCTGGGGTATGGAAAACTGTCCCTGGATCCGGATTATGTGAGGTATTTTTTCCATTCAAGGTATGACAAAAAACGGGGTTATGACATGAGCGGATACAAGAATCCCGATTTTGAACGGATTGCCGATGAATCCGCAGGTACCATGGACAGGGAAAAAAGGCGGGCGCTGATCCGGGACATGCAGAAGATTATTGTCCGGGATGTACCTTATATCCCGCTTTATAATCCAAAATTAGTTGAAGCGGTCCGAAAAGATAATGTCAGCGGCTGGGTGGAGATGTTGGAAGGAATCGGAAATATCTGGTCTTTTTGTCAGATCAAACCCAAGTAGGGCACATTCGCCAAACGACAAAAGGCACTGCGTTCCCTTAATTCAATTAATACCTCGAGACTGTTTTTATGGAACTGAGACGCTATATATTCCGAAGAATCATCCAGATCATAATCATCTTCTTCGTGATCCTTACGGTCCTGTTTCTGCTTTTCCGCCTGGCCCCGGGGGATCCTGTTTCCCGTATGATTGACCCGGATATGACACCGGAGGATGCGGAACTCCTGATCTCTCAGCTCGGTCTTGATCAGCCCCTCTGGACGCAGTACGTCTATTATGTAAAAAACTTTTTTACGGGTAATTTCGGCAATTCTTTTCACTACGGTCAGCCAGTGGTCCGGATAATAGGGGACAGGCTCCCGAACACTATCCTGCTCTTTACCTCTTCCATTATTCTCTCCGCCTTAGTGGGCATTTTCTTAGGTAAAATCGCCTCGTGGCACAAGGGTAAGAAGACCGACACATGGATGACTATCGGCGCCCTGGTTACACATACTGTTTTTCTCCCGTGGCTGGCCCTGATTATGATCTGGGTATTTGCCTACAAGTTAGACTGGTTCCCTATCACCGGGATGATCTCCGAGGAGGTATGGCTTGATCCTGACGTGGGCCTGTTGGCCAAGTTCTTGGACGTGCTGCATCATATGGTCCTTCCCTTAGGCACCCTGTTTCTAATACATTTCGGGAGCTATCTGCTCATCATGAGGAGCAGTATGTTGGAGACGCTTAAGGAAGACTATATTATTACGGCAAGGGCCAAAGGCCTTGAGGAAAAGGTGATCCGTGACCATCATGCCGCGCCCAACGCCGCACTTCCCGTGGTGACCAGCGTGGGCCTCAGCCTGGCCTTTTCAATAAATGGCGGCGCCCTGACGGAAACGGTCTTCACCTGGCCGGGGATCGGAAGAGAGCTGGTGTTTTCGGTGAGTCATAATGATTATCCACTGGCCCAGGCATCCTTTTTGCTGATTGCATTTGTTGTGCTTGTTTCAAATTTGGTGGTGGACGTGCTCTATGCCTATCTTGATCCGAGGATAAGATATTAGGGGAAAAGCTTTAATGGTGCATGCCGTAAAAACCGATAAAAATATTTCAAAACGCTTTCGCTGGATCGATCCTTTCCAGGAAGGATGGTCTATCTTCAAGGAGAGCATCCTCGGCAAGATAGGTCTTACCCTACTTATCATTTTTGCGCTGATGGCCCTTTTCAGTTTTATCCCTCCCCAAATTGATCCCATGTACCACCCAATGACGGGCGTGGACCCTGAAATTTCCCATTCAACAGGCCCGAGCGCGCGTCACTGGTTAGGGACCGATTTCATGGGCAGGGATCTTTTCAGCCAGCTCCTTGCAGGCGCCAGGGTCGCCTTCATGGTGGGTGTTTCAGCGGCCTTTATGAGTATTTTCCTGGGTACCGCCATTGGCATGATTGCAGGGTATTCCGGCAAAGGAATAGATACCCTGCTTATGCGACTGGCGGACATGATCATGGTCATGCCCACGCTCCTGGTAATTCTCATACTGTCCTCCCTTTTCGGGCAGTTGAATATCTGGACTATTGTTCTGATTATCGCCCTGTTTCGCTGGCCGGGTGTGTCAAGGGTAATCAGGGCCCAGACCCTTTCCCTGAAACAGAGACCTTTTATCGAGGCCGCCAGGGTGGCGGGGGCCTCCCATCTCAGGATCATTTTCAGGCATATCATGCCCAACGTGTTGCCGCTCTCTTTTCTATACATGACCTTTCGAGTGACCTCTGCAATCATCATTGAAGCGGCCCTGGCTTTTTTAGGATTCGGAGACCCCGGCACTGTGAGCTGGGGGATGATGCTACAGTGGGTGTGGAAAACAGGACATATGTTTAATGCACCATACTGGCTTCTACCGCCGGGTATCTGTATCTCTCTGATCACGCTCTCTTTTTACATGCTTGGCCGTGCCATGGATGAGGTGCTTGATCCGAGACTGAGAAAAGAGGAGGGGGCGGGCTAAAATGGCCTTGTTGGAAGTTGAAAATCTCAGTATCGGTTATAGAACCAGGAAAGGCTATCTTCAGGCCGTGGAGGGCGTCTCTTTCTGTCTGGAGGAGGGGAAATCTCTGGGTTTTGTGGGCGAGTCCGGCTGTGGCAAGACGACAATCGGAATGGCCCTCATGGGTCTGCTTCCCCCCAACGGCCAGGTTACAAAAGGCCGAATCCTCTTTGAAGATAAAGACCTGCTCCAGTTATCCGATTCGAACATGAGAAGCATCAGGTGGCAAAAAATTGCCATGATTTTTCAGGCGGCAATGAATGCCCTGAATCCGGTCCACCGGGTGGATGATCAGGTCGCTGAGGCTATTCAGGCCCACAACCCTGACCTTGGCAAGACAAATGCGATGAAACAGGTGGAAGGGCTTTTCCAGCTTGTGGGAATCCCTGAAGATCGGATGAGGGATTACCCGCACCAGTACAGCGGGGGAATGAAACAGAGGGCTATTATCGCCATGGCCCTGGCCTGCCGCCCTAAGCTGATCATTGCCGATGAGCCGACCACGGCCCTTGACGTCATCGTCCAGGACCAGATCTTGAAGGAAACCAGGAACCTGCAGAGGGAGTTTAACCTCAGCATGATTTTTATCTCCCACGATATCTCGATCGTGGCCGACGTTTGCCATGATATAGGCATCATGTATGCGGGACAACTTGTGGAATATGGTTCCAGGGAAGAGGTCTTCCGGTCCCCGTGTCACCCGTATACCAGAGCGCTTATTTCATCCTATCCCACACTCACGGGAAAGAAGAGCCAGTTGACCCCCATACCGGGTGAAACTCCGAACCTCATTAATCCGCCTGCCGGATGCCGGTTCTGTGACCGTTGTCCCGGAGCCAGGACATCCTGTAAAACTGAGCCTCCCGCTTGGGAAGAAGTGGGGCCGTGCCATAGTGCGCTTTGTCACGAACGTAAGTTGTAAGGGTTTTACGCCATTATGATAAACGACAAGAAAAAACCGATCCTTGAAATTAAAAACCTGAGCAAGGTTTACAGGACGAAGCGGTCCATTTTCGGCGATTCCGGCAACGATGTCATCGCCCTTGATCGGATATCCTTTAAGATTTTCGAGGGAGAGATATTCGGATTGGTCGGAGAGAGCGGAAGCGGCAAGACAACCGCGGGGCGTCTCATTGTGAAGCTGGAGGAGCCTGCCGAAGGAAAAATATACCTGGAGAATGTTGACCTTACCGGTTTGAAGGGAAAGGGTTTAAGGGCTTTTCGCCGAAAGGTCCAAATGATTTTTCAGGATCCTTACCAGTCGCTGAACCCGCAGCTTTCGGTCTTAAATACGGTTTCCGAGCCATTGACTGTACACAAAATAGGCAATGGGAAAACAAGACAGGGCCTGGTCCGTCAGGCCATGAAATCGGTAGGCCTGTCACCTCCCGATGACTATCTCCATCGCTATCCTCACCAGTTAAGCGGCGGGCAGAGACAGAGAGTCGCCATTGCCCGGGCCATGGTCCTTAATCCCCGGTTCGTGGTGGCGGACGAACCCACTTCCATGCTCGATGCCTCCATTTCGGCCCAGATTTTCAACATACTTTCCGATATGCGCGAAAAACTGGACCTGACCATCCTCTTTATCACCCATAGTCTGGCGGCAGCCCGATACCTCTGCGACCGCATCGCCGTAATATACAGGGGTCATCTGATGGAGATGGGCCCGGCGGAAGAAGTGATCCGGAATCCCAAACACCCTTACACGCAGGCCCTTATTGATGCCCTTCCCAAATTTGGTGACTGCGGGGACATCAAACATTACGGGACCCTTCTCCGGGCTGACAGCGAAGCCCTTGGAGGCGCGGGGTGCCCTTTTTATCCCAGGTGCAGGGTGGCTCATCGAACCAAATGCTGCACAGGTATGCCCCGGCTGGAGGAGATCAGCGATTCCCATCTGGTTGCATGCTATTATGCATTGCCGGGCAGTGAAATCGTAACTGAAGGCGACGCATGTTTTTACGCAACTTAGACGACGCTAAAGGACTCTTTGATTCCTTAAAGGGAACCTTCGCAGGCGTAGGAATGACGGCCTTTTCCAGGATCATACCGTCCTATTTTATAAACCGATACAATATTGTAAGTCTGAGGGCGACCCGCGATATATCCCTGTTGAGACAAAAAGCGGATATATTCTGTCTTGAACATGAGAAAGGAAAGTCCGTCAGGGAAAAGGGGTTTAACTCGGCCCTGCTCCTGGATCACCCCCAAACAAGACATCTTTTAAAGGGGCTTTCCGATCCAAAACACCTTTTACTGTACCAGAATTATCCTGAGCTTGAAGACTTAGCCAGGAAAGAAGGATGGCACCTGTTAAGCAATCCCTCATCTCTTCGCGTAAAAGTGGGCCAAAGGTCTTTTTTCAAACGACTGGCCCACGATCTTAAACTACCTTTTATACCGGGTGACATTCATCCCCTGGAAGCTGTCCATACTCACGGCTATGAGCACTGGGAAGGGGTCTTAGGACCGAGGTTTGTCGTACAGTTACCGGAAGTTGTTCAGGGGGGTGGCAAGGGCACCTTTTTCATCCATTCTCCTTCGGATTACGTAATGCTTAGGGAACGTTTGAAAGAAAAGTCATGGCGCGGGGTCTTATTGAAGTCCGTTTCCCTGCACAGGTTTGTCGAAGGCATTCCGTTGAGTATGGCCCTTTGCCTGACCAGGCACGGTCTCTTGTTAACGGGGTTTCAAAAACAGCTTATTGATCTTCCCTACTGTAGTGCCCTTATCGAGGACGGCGTGTTTTGCGGACATGTATGGGATAATACCATCTGGCCCCTTTCTGTCACACAAAAGGCTCGAAAACAGGCCCTGATAATCGGGGAATATCTTCATTCATTGGGATACAAGGGCATATTCGGAATTGACTTTTTGATGGATAAAATTCATGAGCGGGTCTATCCCATCGAAATCAACCCCCGTTTCACCGGGGCCTTTCCCATGCTTTCCCTGATTCACATAAAGGACGGAATAATCCCGATGGAGGTCTTTCATATACTCGAATTCTTGGACGTGCCGTACCGGGTTGATATGGAAGAATTGAACGCCAGGTATGCACTCCCTGTAAAGGGAAGTCACATATTGTTGTTTCTCCTTTCAAAGGGGAACGGGGACGCAATGAACATACCGGACGCAGGCCTTTATGAATATGATCCGGAAAAGGGAAAAATATCTTTTATGAAAGGGGCATTCGATTACCGGGAGATCAAAAATGAGAGGCAGTTTATAATCGCGGACGGGCCTCCTCTAAACAGGGAAGCCGCCTTTGCCTCTTCAGACCCTCTTTACAGACTGTGCAGGCTCCTGTTCTCCTTTCCCGCTACTGATGAAGATGGCCTTCTTGAACCCCATGCGCGCCGCGCGGTCGACTGGGTCTATAAGAA
This sequence comes from Desulfobacteraceae bacterium, assembly GCA_030666795.1. GTDB lineage: Bacteria > Desulfobacterota > DSM-4660 > Desulfatiglandales > Desulfatiglandaceae > JAIOSR01. The sequence goes on along the minus strand of DAOUXC010000225.1, from coordinate 143 downwards.
AATGGGTATCAGTCCACCCGGTACCGGAGGTAATGGAAATCACAAATAACAAATTCCAATGACCGAAATTAGAAAATTCAAGCAATGTTTTGTCCTGCAAGGTTTTGGTCATTGAATATTGGAATTTGAGATTTATTTGTAAT
>DAOUXC010000037.1 GCA_030666795.1 Desulfobacteraceae bacterium | reverse complement strand
CGCATTTTTCTTTGTTTTCCGGGTTTTTGCCAATTCGCCCAAGCAGCGGTCATAGACTTTCCATGTGTAGTCGTTGTTTGTCTCTAAAAGAATACCCTGCCCCTCTTTGGGCAGTTTATCCCAGGTCTTATTGTTTATGGTAAGCAGCCCCGCCACGTTTGCCCCGATCAGAGGAACCTCCGCATAGTGGGTGGCCACCTCGTAAATCTTGAAACACGTTGCCACATTTGCCGGCACCGGGCATCCGTCGATAACCCCGGTATCCATGGCTGTGTAGAGTTCATTGTAGTTGACCTTTACACTGGTTCCCCCGAGCGCATCAATCCAAGGAAGCATGGGCCCACCGTGGGCAAGCCTTTTATGATGAATGTCCTCCAGTTTATTGATGGGGAACTTGGTAAGGGGATTGTAAGCACCCTGAAGCCAGTACCCGTGGCCAAGCATCCTCTGATTGTATTTACCGAGCTCTTTGTTAAAAAGTGGGGCAAAATGGTCAAATGTTCTAGTGGTGGCGTCAGTCATCTTTTTCAAATCGTGGGTGGCAAAAGGAAGCCACTGTGAAAACATGAGCCCCTCGAGCTTAGACGGTTCAAAACAAATAACGATCATTACCACGTCGGCGAGCCCCCTCTCCGCCGTCTCCAGCGCCTCTCCCAATTTGCAGAGGGAACCCCCGTAGAAGCCCGTGAATTTCAACTTATAATCTTTGGTCCTCTCGAGGACACGTTTCTCTGCCTCGCGACAAAAAAACTCTTCTATGCTTTCGATCCAGTATGTTCCTTTGGAATATGGATGTCCGGATGCCACCCTGAGTTTTATCGTTTTACGCGCTTCGGCTTGACCAGGAATCACCATCATCGTCATTAGAAAAATTACGGACAGCAACACGCCGGCCAAAGTCAAACCCCATTTATGTATCTTTATCTTCATTATATTCCTCCGTTGGTATTTGCTTTTCTAATTTTCTTAATAAAACCTAATGAACTTGCCTTTTTGACAAGTCTCTTACCTTATGCGCATCTGTAAGGGCTAACACAAATCATCTTCCGCATACTTTGATTGCCCGAAGCCCCTATATGGTTTGCACATGCCTTTCTTGATCGGAACGCAAATGACCTCCTTTCAATTTTTTGTAGTGCTTTCGAACTACCTGGTCTCCATTACTCGATCTCATTTTTTCTATGAAAGCAAACCAACGGACACCAAAGTACATCCTCCTCTTCCAAACGCCGACGCTATTCCAGCCGTTAAGAAATCACAGAAACGCTATCAATAGGACTCATTGCAAAACAAGTAATCTCAATATGTTCACAGCACAAAAAAACCGGTCACATGATGCCGGGCAGCCACGTGGATAGTGACGGCACAAACATCAGTATGACCATGGTAATAATCATGACCAGGAGGAATGGAAACGAACCCCTATAGATATCCTCCACGCTTACCAGATCACCGACAGCGCCTTTCACCACGAAAACCGCCATTCCAAACGGTGGTGTCACCAACCCTGTTTCTATGGCAAGTGCCACAAGGACCCCAAACCATATGAAGCTGAAGCCAAGGTCTTGCACAATGGGAAGAAAGATTGGCATGGCGATTACCAGCATGGAAACGACATCGAGAAAGGTCCCCATGAGCATGATCACAATTAACATCCCCGCAATGATTAGCAGAGGATGGACAGGCAGGGAAGTTATCGATTTGCTCAACGCCACAATGATGCCGCTAACCGAGAGCATACGACCAAAAAGCTGGGCGCCGATAAAAAGCAAAAACACACTGGCGGTCGTTGCTCCGGCGTCCATTAACGTAGCATGCAAAGCCTTTATGGACAGGTTGCGTTTCAAAGCCGTGATAATCAAGGCTCCCATACACCCGACCGCACCGGCCTCGGTCGGGGTAAAAATCCCGCCATACATTCCGCCCAATACCAAGGCAGCAAGCCCAAGCACCGAGGCAGCCTGATATAGGGATTTGAACCGGTCTCGCCATTCCATTTTTTTCGGTATAATGGGGTTTCCGAGAAGTTTTGGTCGCAACCAGGCCAGCAATAAAATCATCACCGCATAGTTCACGGTAAGGAGAATGCCCGGGATGACGCCGGCAATGAACAAGGAGCCAATCGATTCGTTTGCAAGAAGTCCAAAGACAATAAAGATGAGGCTCGGGGGAATGAGCATGCCGAGCGCCGAACTGCCGGCCACACATCCCACGCTGAATTTTTCTCCGTAACCGTAACGCAGCATTTGCGGGATGGCGACCTTGCTAAATACCGCAGCAGAGGCAATGCTAACGCCTGTAACCGCCGCAAAAATTGCATTGGAGACTACCGTGACTATCCCCAAGCCCCCTCGTAATCTTCCAAACCACGCGAATCCTGCCTGATAAAGATCGCTGCTTGCGCCCGAAAGATTCGCAAAAAGCCCCATGAGCACGAAGAGCGGAATGACGGCCAGGCCGTAATCGAATACCGCATAAAAGGGCCCTTCCGCCAGGATGCCGGCGGCGGTAGGAAAATCCCCCATGATCAACCACAAACCCAGGACACTACACACAAAAAGGCTAATCCCTATGTGTACACCGAAAAAAACAAAAAGTATCACAAGGGCTATCATAATGATTGCTGCTATAATGGGACTCATAATTATTCTCTTCTTCTTTTGAACTTAAAGTGATTCACATTCATGGTCAAAGTGCTCGAAACAGGATCATTGGGGCCTGAAATTGGCTCTGTTGTCAGCATCGAATCTTTCGGGAAGACCTTAAGGATTCAGCCCCGTGGCGCCCAACTTGAGCGATAGCTGTTTGCTCGCTGCTCTTGCAAGTTCCGAAAGCTGTCTAACGGTCCGATCATCCATGTCGACAACCAGCCCGGAAACACTGATAGACGCGATGACTTTATTCGTTATGTCTTGAACCGGGACGGCCACGCAACGGATGTGACGCTGAAATTCCTCATCATCCAGGGCCCAGCCCCTTTGCCGCACAAGCTGAATCTGATTTTTGAATTCTTCCGGATCTCTTATGGCCCTTTCAGTACCCAGTTCCAAGCCTGCTTTCCCAAGGATTTCGTCGATAAAGCTTTCTTCTCTCCAAGCCAACAGGACCTTTCCCATGGCGGTACAGTGTAACGGCATTCGCATACCTACCCAGGAGTTTATTCGAATGGCTTGAGGAGGGTCCACCTTTGCGAGATAGACGCCTTCATTCCCCTCAATGACGCCCAAATTGCACACATGGTTCGTCTTGTTCATGAGATCCCGCAAAACCGGTACTGCATCAGCACGTATGTCCACCCGCGCCACAGCAGCATTTCCCAATTCGAACAGCCTCAACCCGAGTCCATATTCTTTGCTTTCCCCTGAATGCCTGATGAACCCTCTGGTCTCCAGGGTATTTAAGATTTGGTAGGCACTCGTTTTAGGCAGGCCCAGACCCCCAAAGATTTCAGGAAAAGAAGCTGTTTCTCTCTCCTGAATAAATTCAAGGATATCGATTGCCTTTGCAACAGCCGGAACTTCATATTTTCCTTTTGCCTTCATGGTTATGAATCCTTTCTAATCATTTCATTTCAAGAAAGCCTGCAGTGCCACCCGGCACATCTTTAACTTCCCCCCAAAATGGCATGCCCATCCCAAAATTCTCAAAGTCTCTTCACCCTCTCCGTGTAATTTCCTGCCCGCATAGCAAAAACACCCAAAATGTTCATAATTTCAAACCATAGTTTTTATTTCAGAAGTTAGAACCATAAGTCAAGAAAAAATTCTATATTTGCAACTATGGTTCTTCTTTTAGAACTTTTGTCTGTGCGCACCGTTCCAAGAGCTTGAGGTTGTTCGCAAGCGCTACTAATCTCAAGTTTGTTTTTGATAAGCTCCTCGGCGGCAGTCATGGCCTCTTCCTCCCTTATGATTAGGAGTTGCCTTTCCTCAGAAAGGATGGCCTTGACTAACATTTCGGCAAGCACTAACTGCCAGATTTGATCGTAGCTATTTCAGAGAATCCCTTTTCCCACTTCGTTCTTCGTTCAAATTGTCTTGCCTCAAAACACATCATCGGCCTTGTCTTTATCAATGCTGCCCGTCTATCTATCCGAGTTTCCCAATAGCTTCCAGATCGTTTGCAACCGATTCAAGGCCCAAATCGACCAAGGCTTTTCTGGTGGGGTAACTCGTTTCCCTGTCCCAATGGTGAAGGTCGTAGTATTCATCGAGCATCTTATTATACTTGTCCTCATCAATCTTGTATCCCGCCAGGTTTCCTCTGGGAACCGGGTCATTCAGGGCTCTCTGAGTAGGCATATCGTCCTTACGGTCGAAATCAGTAAACCTAAGATTCAGTGATTTTTCGAGGTTGAGTTGTTTCATGGTCAGGTTCTCGATGTCTTTCACGGAAGTCTCCCATCCGGTGGCAGCGGAATACAATTCCGCGAGTTCCGCGCGGTCTATCCATTCCACATTCCAGGCAGCCGTATTCCAAATGCAAACTCCTAAATTATTGCATGCCCGATGCAACACCTCCATTACTGTGACCATTTTTGCCTTGCCGTCATAATCATAAGGATTACCCGGGTTATCGACGCCGAAGACTTCTTTTGCTTTCTCCACGTTTAGGACCGGAACTTGCTCTACGAGCGGTGCCCCTGTTGTGTGCCCACCTCCCCTGGTTGAAGTACAGACGCCAAGGGCCCAGGCATTAGCCCCCCTGAGAAATTCATAGAGATCCTGTCTCTTTATATGCATGGCGCAAGAGCTGCTGTTTCTCCCCAAAATATCGGCCGCCCCGGCGCATCCTTCGGCAAGGAGATTGCCAAACCCTTCCCGATAAGCCATCTTGCGAATAAGTTCTAATGTGACACCTGCGTCACCCCATTTCAGGATCAGCCCGTCGGTATCCTTTTCATCTATGATTCCTTTCTCATAACACTCCATGGCCCAGCCAATGGCTCCGCCGCACACGTCAACATCTATTCCCATCTGGTTACAGAGTGCATTGGCCTTCACAAAGAAAGTCGGCTCCGCGATCCCCAGCCGTCCCTGAATACAACAAAAGGTCTCCCATTGACTGGCTTGAGTTTTGAGGCCTGCATAGGGTCCTTCAGTAATTTCCATCACCCTTCCGCACCCTCCATGAGCGCAACCGGGAAAGCTCACTTGTCCCACACGATATTTGTCAGATGTCTTTTTGGGATCGATGGCTTCGGCTATCTCATCCGGAAGACGAGCCTCCTGAAAATTTCTATATTGAATTCCACAGATCTTCTGTTTGTGCTCAAGGATACCTAACGTTCCATACCTTCGAAAATTTTCCACAGCAGCACCCTTATACCTTTCTCGACATTTCTTCACAGACTTAGAGAAACGTTTTGGGTCAGCAACTTTTACCGATCCTTTCCCCTTGGCAACGATCAATTTAAGATTTTTGGATCCCATTACACATCCAACGCCACACCTTGCACAGGCCCTACCCTCATCTTGTATGATAGCTGCCGACCTAACCAGATTTTCTCCGGCAGGTCCTATGGAAACGATATGAAGGTTTGGGTCTGAATGTTCCTTTCTAATCGATTCAAGGGTTTCCCACGTCGTTTTTCCCCAGAGATGACAGGCATCACGAATCTCGACTTTTCCATTATCGATCCATAAGTAAACAGGCAGGTGGGCTCTTCCTTCAATGACGATGGAGTCATAGCCACAGTATTTCATTTGCCCGGCAAAATAACTATCGCCGCAAGAAGTTCCCCATCCGCCGGTCACGGGGCTGAGAGTACTTACATTGACCTTATTGGCACCGGGCGCCGTGGTGCCGACAAGCGGTCCCGCGCCAAAAATAAGCTTGTTTGCCGGGTCATACGGAGTCACCCATTGTCTCAGCTCATCATAGAGGATTTTGACGGCTATACCCGCAGCCCCCAGCCACCCCCTGGCATACTTAGCCGTGGGTTCCGTATGGATATCGCCATTAGTCAGATTGACGCGCAGAATCTTACCGGCATATGCATAAAGCTCACTATCTTCTGCCATTTGAAATCGCCTCCTTACACATTCGAACCATTCCAGTTCATTGTCTCATGATCTTTTATGTCGATTTTGCTAAACAACATTTCTCTCATTATGGATTAAACATCATATTTTGACATGCATTGAAATGTCTATAAACATCTAATATCATGACATAAATTGCCACAACAAGGTAAGCTCATCAGGGCACTTCGAAGTCATTGATACAGTTTTCTTCCGCACGTTCAATATTATGATCTAAGCGCTTATTTGTTTTTTGGTTTGGACAACCTGATTTATCATCTCCCCCAAGGCCTCTTTCTCTTTGCAGACTTCCATGCATAGTGGTTCTTTCTGGTCGGCGCAGCCATCGCAAGCTTTGCCCTGGCTGCCTTCTTCTTCAAGCAATTCTACTGTAAATCCTCCACATGATTTCTTTTCGTGGATTTTAATGCTCGACAGTGAAGGAACAAATTCTCCTGTATGGTGATAAGAACATGCTATCTCACATGTTCTACAAGCGCCGCATGTCGGCATATCGAACTTCATTATCATCCCTCCAAAACATAATCATTTTCTACCTGACTTGGTTGGTGCAAATATTCGCGCCAGGATGCCATAAACACTGACAGTCGCTACTCCATACCGTAGACTCAAGCTGAGGCATTTTTTTATAACAACCATTTTAACAGGTTCGTAAAGATCTGATCCCATTTGAAACATTTATCACATGACGGTCGGTAGCCATGTTACAAGCCACGGGTTTAACAACAGGATAGCCATCGTAAGAATAAGAACCAGCAAAAAGGGAGCAGAACCAATATAGATATCCTCTACTGTTACTAAATCGCCGAGCGAAGCTTTCGCAACGAAGACCACCATCCCAAAGGGAGGTGTCATCATTCCCGTTTCTATGGCTATCGTGGCAAGGACACCAAACCATATTAAGCTGAAACCAAATGCATCGATTATAGGTATAAAGATAGGCATGGTGATTAGCATAATAGAAATTATGTCAAGGAAGGTGCCCATAAGCATAATAATCACGAGCATGCCTGAAACAATCAATAGGGGATGAATTGTCAGCGTCGTTACGAATTGGCTCACATCTTCAATCACGCCACTCAATGCCAGCATTCGAGCGAACATCTGGGCTCCAATGAAAAGAAGAAAAACGCTGGCCGTAATAGATCCGGCTTCCATCAGGATTTGTTTGAACTCCTCCAGTTTGAACTTGCCTCTAAAAACCATAATCAGCAGAGCACCCATACATCCAATGGCACCAGCCTCCGTTGGAGTAAAAATCCCCCCATATATCCCACCCAGGACTAAAACGATAAGGCCTACGTTCCAGAATGCCTGAAACACCGATTTAAATCGCGAAGCCCAGTCCATTTTCTCAGGAAGAAAGGGTTTGCCCAAAAGCTTAGGATAAAACCATGAGCTTAAAATAATCCCCAACGAATAGTTAACTACTAAAAGTATTCCGGGTATGATACCAGCAATAAATAATTTTCCGATCGATTCACTGGAGACAATGCCATACACAATAAGCAAAAGGCTTGGCGGGATAAGCATACCCAGCGCCGAACTGCCAACCACACATCCCACGCTGAATTTCTTCTTGTAGCCGTAACGTAGCATCTGTGGGACAGCGATCTTGCTGAATACCGCTGCAGAAGCAATGCTGACACCGGTCACCGCCGCAAAAACAGCATTGGCTATCACTGTAACGATACCCAGGCCACCAGGCAGTCTCCCAAGCCACGCGAAACCCGCATCGTAAATATCCTTGCTAGCCCCTGATCCGTTTGAGAAAAGGCCCATCAATAAAAACAATGGTATCACAGCAAGGGCGTAGTCAAACGTGGCATAAAAAGGTCCCGTACCTAGTATGCCGATTGCAGATGATGAAAAACTACCAGTGAATACCCACGCACCAAGGACACTGATTGTCAGAAGAGCAACTCCAATATTAACGCCGAGAAAAATCATCGCTATAGTCAGCGCCAACAATAATATTACAATCACAGCAGAACTCATGATATCCCTGTTTTATCTTCCTTTATATTTCACCAAGGAGCGTAAATGCTTAAAAATATCTAATAGGGATTGGATAACTAGCAATCCACTCCCAATTACTACGGCAAAGCGTGATGGATAAACAGGCACGCGAAGTTGAATACCATCAAATTCACGTACCAACCACGAAGCCCAAGCCGCCTTCCATGCATAAATGCATAGCAAAGTAAAAATGGTGGCTCCTATTAGAGAATTCATTATATCAAAGTATGATTTAATCGTGGGAGGCATTCGCTCTATTATCACAGTAGTCCGAATATGTTTTCCCTTCTGCATGGTGTAAGCAACACCCAAAAAAACAACTGCACAAATACCGGTTTTTACAAGCTCTGTTGTGCCGGGTATCGGATATTTAAAAAAATAACGACCTATCACATCAAAGGTGATCCAAACGGCCATCCAGAAGATTACGAAGACTGCAATATAATTAGTTATTCTAAGCAATGCGTCATAGAAATGTTTAGCGAATGATAAAGATAAAAATCCGCGCATAATCGATTCTCAACCTCAAAAATTCCATTCTGGAATCGTTATTTGTTTTTTTAATCTTTCATGTTCAAGCGCAAAGATTCACAACCGGATACCGTGAGAGACCATATTCCGCCAGTTTTATCTCCCGCCAACAATTAATTTTCTTATGTCTTAATTCATCTCAAGTTTAGGTGGAACCAGAAATCCTGCCTTCTCATCTTCAATCAAGGTCTTTACATAAAAATTTGCTATTTCATCTGCGGGGTAACCATGCGACTTGCAATCCGCAATGGCTTTGGCCGCTACACGAGCATCATTAAGGGTTTTTGCCCATCGGAGTTTCTCTTCTTGAGGAAGATTATATATTTCCACTCCAGCATTTTTCATCACCTTGAACGCCTTATCCGTGTCAACCAAAACCCGCTTATAAACATCCCATGACCACTCGCTCCCGACCTCAATAAGAATGTCTTGTACCTCCTTGGGTAGTCTTTTCCATGTATTCAAGTTGATGGTAAGATATCCGGCAATATTCCCCCCAAAATCCACTTTGGTGAAATGCTTGGCCACTTCATAAATTTTGAATCCCGTCACAACACAGGCCGGCATACAGTAACCATTAAGTACCCCTGTATCTATCGAAGTGTAGACCTCGGGGTATACCGATTGGACACTTGTCGCGCCGAGAGCTTTCAGCCAGGGCAACATATTACCTCCGTGCCCGATTTTTTTTCCTTTTAAATCTTCCATGGTTTTCACAGGAAAATCCGTAATGAGGTGATAACTGTTTTGGTTCCAGTACCCAGCGCCCAGCTGCCTCAGGTTCTCACGCGCAAACAATTTTTCAAACTCAGGGAAATGATTGACTGTTTTTGTGGTGGCTCTGAGCACTTTATCAAGGTCCTTCGGGGTGAAGGGAATCCATTGTGTAAAATTGGTCGGCTCAAGCTTGCCTAACTCAAAAGTTACAGTAATCATACCGATATCAAGCATCCCTGCCCCAGTACTCTCAAGAACTTCACCTAACTTAGCCACCGAGCCACCGTATAATCCCTTGCACTTCACTTTGTATTTCTTGGTCCTCTCAAGCACCCTTTTTTCCACCTCGCGACAGAAGAAATCTTCCAGACTCAATATCCAGTTACACGCTTTTGAATATGGCTGGCCTGCCCCAACGCGAAGTTTAAATGTCTTACGTTCTGCAGCATTTAAAGAGTTCGGCATTATTGTGAATAGAAAAATAGTAACAATCAAAATACCGCTCAAAATTCCCATACTCCTAAACTCTGTCTTCATTGTTCCCTCCTTTGTTTTTTCAACCTTAGAAACATCTCCTTTGATATTACCGACAAAGACAACTACCAATTAATCATTGTCAATCCACCCGGCCAGTTTTAAACCCGGTATCACCTATGGACGTTCTGCAATAAAAAGATTTTTCCATAATGAGAACTTTTGTCTTTTCTATAGGCAAACCTTGCTGCCAAATTTTGTCTCGAACGCTTTTTGGCCAGCATACATCAACCATCTCCCTTTCAAACTGCTTCACCGAAAAAGAGCCTGTGAAAAGGGTTGAAAGAGCAGGAGGTTGCTTTTCCCTATTCAAATTCCAGAGGTCTTGACAAACGGGCACTCTTAAACAATTTTTCAACTAATACCGGACATGGCCCAAAGATCTCAAAAGTCCGTAACAGCTCACCTTGGAATTCCCTGCTCGACGAACAAAAAAGCATCCAGAAAGTTCGATATATCAAACAACAGTTTAAATATCAGAATCCTGGACATCGTGTCAAGGCAAAAATTCAATATTTACAACTGTGGTTCGACTGGTAGAACTTATCTCGCGCAACCCCTTGAAATTAATAGGGCTCGCGTCTTCACTCTTAACAGATAAAAATAGGCACAAAAATATATTATGTAGGAAAATAAAAGACTTGTACTATTGATCTTACAATAGGGCTGAACTTATTGTTTGAGGAAAAAAAAAGATACCAGCCAAATAATGGTAGGCGAGACGATTCCCAGGAAAGGGGAAAGCACTGACATAAAGCTTTTTGAATTGCCGCACAGCATAATAGAAAAGCGGCCTCAATCCTTATATCAAATAGCAGGGTTGATGAATCGAGATCTGAAAAATGCTAATAGGGAATTGGCTTTGTTGGAAGGGCTGAACTTGAAGGAAAGTCTATTCAAATTTATAACTGCCTCCTACTCCAGGAGATTCAGCATTTCCTTGATATCCGTTGTGGGTGCCTTGCAGGTGTTGCCGAGACAGACATAGGCGGTGGCCTTTCCTTCCATGCTGACGTGATTGTTCACGAATTCGGCAATGGTGTCAATGTCCGGCGATTTTTGGTCGGTGGGGCGAAAGAGAATCACCTGGTTGGGAATAAAAGGGGTGTTGAGCGCCTTCAGCATTTCCACTGTATCTTTTGCATTGGAAGACCCCGCAACAACCACCTCATAGGATGGTCCTATACTCATATCCGCAGAAATCAAAAACTGTGTATATCCCGAGGGCAGTTGTTTGACCTGTTCTGAAAAGGCCCTGCCTATTTTTGCGGCCTTTTCATCCAAATCCGAATCACCGGTTAAACGGGCCAACCTTAAAAGGTTAAACATTGCCACTGAGTTCCCGGATGGAATGGCCCCGTCATAGACCTCTTTTTTCCTGATGATCAGACCTTCCCCGTCGTCAGGGGTAAAGAAAAGCCCGCCCTCTTTTGAATCCCAAAAGTGCTTTAACATATCTCCATTGAGTTCAAGTGCCGTTTTCAGATACCCGGTCTCAAATGTGGCTTCATAGAGTTCAATCAAACCCCAGACAAAAAAGGCATAATCATCCAAATTGGAGTTGATGCCGGCATGCCCGTCCCTATAACGATGCAGGAGACGTCCATCCGGACCACGCATATGTGCCATGATAAAATCAGCCGCTTTTCTGCCGGCTTTTTCGTATGCTGTTTCACCAAGGATACGCGCGCCATTAGCAAAGGCGGCTATCATCAAACCGTTCCAGTCGGTCAGGATCTTGTCGTCCTTGTAGGGATGAATCCTTTTTTTACGCACTTCAAACAATTTTTGACGAGCCGATTCAATTCGATGTTCAAGATCTTTAACAGACATTTTGAGGTCCGAGGCGAGTTCCGGAGTCGATTTTTTTAGATGAAGGATGTTTTCACCGGTGAGCCTTTTGGTAGCTTCTTCCTCGAAATTGCCCTCCTTTTCAACGTTAAGAACACTGATTATCAGGTCGGCATCCTCTTTGTTAAGGACTCTACGGATTTCCTCATCGGTCCAGACGTAAAATTTCCCCTCCACACCTTCGCTATCCGCATCTTCGGCAGAAAAAAAGCCACCCTCGCTGGCAGTCATGTCTCGCAGCACATATTCAAAAATCTCTCGCGCCGTGTCGGCGTAGGCCTTTGTGCCTGTTGCCTGATAGGTTTCCGTATATGCCATGGCCAGCATGGCCTGGTCGTAAAGCATCTTTTCAAAATGAGGTACCAGCCATTTTTTATCAGTGGAATACCGGTGAAAGCCATACCCGACCTGGTCATAGATCCCGCCCTGACGCATGGCCTGAAGGGTTTTCTCAACCATTTCGAGGGCTTTATTGTCACTGGATCGCTTCCAGTGCCGGAGTATAAAACGAAAATTATGGGGTGTGGGAAATTTCGGGGCATCACTGAAGCCGCCGTATTTTCCGTCAAAGCGTTGCTCTAACTCCAGATAGGCCTTTTTCAGCACAGAGCTTGTAAGATCATCCCCTGAAGTATCCTTTTCCGTTACTTTAAGGGCATCAACAATTTTTTCGGCAGATTCTATGACCTCGCCCCGGCGCTTGGCCCATATCTCTTTGATACGTGGGATCAATTCCATCATACCGGTTCGTCCGAAACGATTACCCTTGGGAATATAGGTCCCCGCGAAAAAGGGTTTCTTTTGCGGGGTCATCACGATTGTAAGGGGCCATCCGCCGCTGCCTGTCAGCATCTGACAAACCGTCATATAGACGTGATCCAGGTCGGGTCTTTCTTCTCGATCCACCTTAACAGAGACGAAGACATCGTTCATCAGTGCGGCTACTTCAGGATCTTCAAAGGATTCATGGGCCATGACATGACACCAGTGACAGGTGGAATAACCGATAGAAAGGAAAATCGGCTTGTCTTCCCTTTCAGCCTTTTCAAAGGCCTCATCAGACCAGGGATACCAATCGACCGGGTTGTATGCATGCTGCAGCAAATAGGGGCTTTTTTCAGAAATCAGCCTGTTCGGTTTCTTTGAAGTCATATTGTGATCCTTTCCATATATCGGTGTACCCATAAAAAAATAAATACCCAACGTATACAGAAAGATAACCACTATTCCGGAATTTGCACTTGTCATTCCTTCCTGAGGAGTGAGAATATACTGAGCGGTTCTTCTATGCCCTTCAGTTTGGCCAGACCACGATCATATAAAGGCCACAGCCCGTCGATCAGTTTCTTAGTCTTTTCTCCGATCAGGATGTCGCCACCTTTGGCGTGGGAAGCCAGGCGTGCGGCTAAGTTGGTAACCGGCCCGCTGGCCGTGAAGGTCATGCGTGTACCCAAAGATCCTTTAAAGCGGGTCATACCCACGAGGGCGGTGCCGGAATTAATCCCTATATTCACATTGACAGGTTCAAGATCAGAGTCAAGATGCCGGTTGATTTCCCGGTTCTGGTCGAAAATGTCGAAACCGGCCTTGACCGAATTGATGGCGTTTGTCTTGCTGTCATGATCCTTAAAAATAATCATAAGGCCGTCTCCGGCGGTCTCGTTTATGTCCCCGTGTGATCTATGGATGGGATCGACAAAACTGGAAAACATCTTTTCGACGAGCTCATTAACCTCGGCCTCCGACCGGCTGGAGCTGAGCCTGGTGTATCCTTCCAGGTCCAGGAACAACACACTCACATCCTTCTTTTCTTTGTCCTGGGTCAACATCTCGGGATTTTTCTCAACCATGTTCCGGACCGAATCGGGAACAAAAGGCGAAAGATGGGTCAACATCCGGCCGATTCTTATCTTTTCCTGTGTCATTTCCCAGTGTTTCTTGGCGTTTGAGAGTACATTCCGGAGGGTTTCCGAAAAATCTCTTATCATATAAAAGTCTTTGCGTGTAAATTCGGATCCGGGTCTTGCCACGACACTCACCACGGCCAGGATATCGTCGTTTACAACGACTGGCATGGCGGCTTCCGGACCGATCCTGACCTTTGATCCGTCATTCCTCACTATGGGATCGCTGCTTGAGACCACCACGCCCTTTTTTTTGCTAATAGCCTTCTGGATTGCCGAACGGTTCCTCTTGCAGGCCAGGCAGTTTACCGGCCTGTCATAGAGGGCACATTGAAGAGGACGCGTATATTGCTGTGCATCAGGGTCTAACAACAGGATACATGACTCCATGGCCGTGGGAACAATGACCCGGATTTCCGCCCTCATGGTTTCAAGGATGTCATTGACCTCCATGAATGGGGCGATCTTTTCCGCCAGGCGACGCTGGGCCTCAAATCTTTCCTTATAGTGTTTTTCCATCTCCGTTTACCCTTATCCTGCAGGGGAGCCCTTTCAGGTTGGGGGTGCCGAACTGTTTGCCTAATGTATCTTTGGATGTGAGCATGTTGAAATTGGATTTTTCCCATTCATATTGTGATTCAGCCTTGCCCTCCGGGAACCACCAGCCATGGGAGGCGCTTATCACCCTCGGATCGATTATATCGGTGATATAAGCGATCTGAGTGATTTTACCATACCTTGTTTCAATGACAACGGCGTCGCCCTCATGGATCCCGTATTTTGAGGCTGTTTCCGGGTGCATTTCCACTTTTGGATGGGGCCTTTTTTCTCTCAGGCTCTTTATCCATCTATAGGATGAATGGAGGTAATACCGGCTCTTGGAACTCGTCAGCACAAGGGGATACTCAGGGTCATCTTCTTCCGGAAACCCGGTAAAAGAGGGCATGGGAGGGAGTTTGAATTTTTCCGCCGTGCTCAATCTAAGTTCTACCTTGCCAGTAGGCGTCCGAAAACCCTTTTTTTCATAACTCCTGTATCTTTCGGGACCTTTCAGATAACCCTTTTCCACGAACTGGCTGTATGTAAGATCGGCTGGTTTGAGCACATCCTCCAGAAACTCGCTATAGTCGTCATGCCAGTATTCTTCAGGACTGATGCGCTTGCCCAATTCATTCAATATTTTAATGTCAGGCCAGCATTCTTCCGGTGGATCAACCACCTTGGGTCTGGCAAGTATATAACCGTGGCCAAGGCCGTAATGACCGATATCGTCCGTCTCAAACTGGCTTGCGACGGGAAGCACAATATCCGCCATGGCAGCGGTCGGTGTCATAAAAAGGTCGGCAACGGCTGTAAACTCGAGCTTCATAAGTGCATCATATGTGTGACGGCTGTCCACATAGGACAACATGGGATTTGTACACATGGCATAAAAGCCCTTAACGGGATAAGGGATCTCTTCGATAACCGCCTTTCGAAAGAAAGAAGAGGGAATGGTCATGAATCTGGGTATAACACCATGTGAGGTGCTTATCATTTCCTTCCACTTGGTCGGGAAAAGGTCGGCGCGGACAAAAGCCCCTAATCCCATGATCTTCGGGTCAAGTGCCTGCACATTGCCTCCCGGCACATCCAGGTTGCCGCATATGGCCATCAGACAGATCAGTGCCCTCGTGATATGAAAGGTGTGGATATTGTGTTCGACAGGGTTTCCCCACTGGATGGTGGCGGGCTTTGATCGGGCATACAATCGCGCCGTCTCTCGAATGAGCTCGGGAGGGACCCAGGTTATATCGGATACCTTTTCAGGCGTGTATTCTTTAACATGCTCTCTTAAGTCCTCAAAACCGTGTGTCCAGTTTTCTACGAAATCCTTATCATACAGGGACTCTTCGATGATGACGTTCAAAAGACCCAATGCAAGTGCATGATCCGTTCCCGGTCTTATTTGCAGCCATTTTTCCGACTTCTTGACGAGATCGATCTTCCTCGGGTCAATAACGATCAGTTCGGTCCCCTCTTTTAATTGCTTAAGAAGCATGCTGCTTATCTCCCCCTCCTCATTGGTGGAGGTGATATTGCTTGCCCATAAGACAACGAGTTTGCTTGGGTGGTGCAGGTCGGCCACGGGATAAAAGCCGCAGGTGTGGAGACCCGTTATCTCCCTGGGGGCATGGCAAACATCCTGGGATGTAACGACATTGGGAGAACCAAAGAGGTTGGCCAGACGGATCAGGACAAAGTGCTCCTGCCCCTTTGGCATGCCAAGACCGAAGGCAACAGCCCTTGCCCCATGCTTTTCTTTTATATTATTCAGATTTTCGGCGATTTCATTGAGCGCTTCATCCCATGAGATCCTATCCCACTTTCCTTCACCCCTTTTTCCTGCCCTTTTCAGGGGGTATCTCAGGCGGTCAGGATGGTTGAGACGTTCAGGCGATGCAATCCCTTTGGGACAGACGTAGCCCTTGTTTAAAAATCCGTCAGGGTCCCCCTTGACCTTTACAATCCTGTTATCCTTTACACCTACCAGGAGGCCGCAGCCACCATGGTCCATTTTTCCGCAATGCGTCTTTATCCAGCGAATATCCTCTGTCATTTTTATCCCTCGTCCCCTTTAAATATTTTGTGGTTTTCCCCGTGTTTTATTTTTTGGATCATCCGGTTAATGAGTACTGCGAGACTGTTCAGGTATTAAATCGGCAGATGGGAAGGTTGAAGCAGTCTTTTCTTCGATTCCGAGCTTCTCGG
>DAOUXC010000013.1 GCA_030666795.1 Desulfobacteraceae bacterium | reverse complement strand
TTCGCCCGCCCCTTTGGTTGGACGGGCAGGTCTGTTGTTTATCATTTCAAATACTTTACATTCATATTTTCAATCTTACCGTTGAAGGCAAAGGGCGCGTCATGATAGTAATCCATGGAAACCGGAGACCCGAGATCGGTTCCCACATCCAGACCTTCCGTGCTGAAAGTCAAGTTTGTCAGAATAGGCACCGTCCCCTGTGCCACTTTTTTACCATTCACCTGGATTGTCACGTCACCTGATTTCAGGATGCTATCACCTTTGGGGACCAGCACAATCTCAATGACCGATTTGCCGGCCGGGAGTTTCCCGGATGATTTCAGTTTTGTCCTTTTCACTTCAAACTGGTTGTACTCGTAATTCAGGTACCCGTCCTTCATATAACAGGCAAGGCCCCCGGCAAATCCGCCGGTCGCAAACAACACGCCATTGGCATCCTTGGGCATATCCGCATTGATGGTAATCTTGTTGTGTTTCCTGTAGACTTTAGGCGCGGAGAAGTCCGGGATACGGGTAACATCACCGGCAAGGTTAAATTCGGTGGCGGGATTTCCCAGGGTATATTCGGGATGCAGCAAACACCACAACCCGCCGCCCAGCGGCAAGTTTTTATTGTTCGCGGACTCTATGAGAAAGAGCTGTTTCATCGCTTCGAGCTTTTCAGGATATTTTTGGGCAAGGTCATCGGCCTGTGACCAGTCCTCCTCGAGGTTGTATAGCTCCCAGACGTCTTTGTCCGGCGTCCATTCCGCCAGTCCCGGCGTAACCGTCAGCCAGGGAACGCGAGGTCCGAAAGTGCAGGCAAACCACCCGTCGTGATAAATGCCGCGACTGCCCATGATGTCGAAAAACTGGGTTTTCTTTACAGATTTTGCCTTGGCATCGTTGAATGAATACACCATGCTTATGCCGTCAATAGGATCCTGAGGATAACCATTCACCATTCTTGGCGGTGTGATGTTCAGGATTTCATAAATGGTGGGAGAGATATCAATCACGTGGTGGAATTGCTGACGTATTGTTTTGTCATGTTTAATCTTTTTGGGCCAGGAGACCGCTAAAGGCTGGCGCGTGCCGCCAAAATAGGCGGCCAGTAGTTTCGTGCCCTTGTATGGAGCTGATCCGGCCCAGGCCCAACCGGCATGAAACATATTGTCGGTTAACGGGCTTCCCAGTACACCCATTCCGCCTAATTCTTCCAATGCCTTTAGATGATCTTTAATCTCAGTCGGAATCTGGTTTTGCGTAAGCAATTCGCTGATCGTTCCTCTGCCCCCTTCTGAACTGGAACCGTTATCGCCCCAGATGTAGAAGACCAGGGTATTGTCGGCTATTCCCATTTTTTCCAGTTCAGCAATAACCCTTCCGGCATGATGATCGGTATGTTCGCCAAATCCTGCCCAGATTTCCATGAGTCGCCGCTGGAAGGGTTTTTCATCTTCCGGTATGCTTGCCCAGGAATCGAGGTTTCCCGGCCTGGGGGTCAACTTGGTATTGGGCGGTATGGTGCCTTGTTTGAGCATGCGTTTGTAGACCCGCTCACGGTAGGCGTCCCATCCGTTATCAAACTTGCCTTTGTACTTGTCCGCCCATTCCTTAGGTACGTGATGCGGCCCGTGAACCGCTCCGGTGGCCCAGTACATGTAAAAGGGCTTGTCCGGCGCCAGGGCCTGATGATTGTGGAGCCATTCAATGGCATTGTCCGCCAGGTCTTCCGTGATATGATACCCTTGCTCAGGTGTTTTGGGCGGATTCACATACGTTGTGTTCTTGACTAAAAACGGCTCATACTGCGAGGCTTCTCCTCCCAGGAATCCATAAAAATATTCGAACCCGAATCCCGTGGGCCAGTTATCGAAAGGCCCTGCCTTGCTGCACTCCGTAGCGGGCGTCATGTGCCATTTGCCAAAGGCGGCGGTACTGTACCCGTAATTTTTCAAAACCTCGGCGGTCGTTGCGGAGGTTTTGGGAATCAATCCGGTAAACCCATCCCAATCGTTTGAAATTTCAGATATCTGGCCATTTCCTACCCGGGTATGATTGCGGCCGGTCAAAAGAGCCGACCGGGTCGGTGAAGACATGGCTGTGGAGTGAAAGGCCCCGTAGGAAATGCCCTGGTTTGCTATTTTGGTTAAATTGGGGGTATGCACCTCCCCGCCATAGGTGTCCGGTGTCCCCGGACCGGCATCATCAATCATGATGATCAGGATATTGGGGGCACCCGCAGGGAGATGGCTCTTCTTCGGCAGGGGATTATAGACGGATTCCTGCATGGTGCGCCCTGCGACACTTCCGGATGGTGTTGGGGCAAACGGCAGCGAATCCTGGGCCATAACAGTACCCGTCGGGACTGCCAATCCCAGGGCGCTGCACAATAGCGTCTTTGATAGATCGATCGATGTTTTCATAATTACCTCCTTATAGGATTAATAATGTTAAATGATCTTTGATGAAGTTTCGAACGCCTGGCACCTGAAACCCGACACCTGACACCTATTTAGGTGCCAACTCCACCAACAAAATCGGCAGGTGCAGCTCATAAACGCTGTACAGCACCCCTATCAGTTCCGTCTGGTCTTTAATCTGCCCGGAAAGCGTTGTTACTCCGTCTTCGCCCCCATGACTTTGGAAACGAATATGCAGACCCCCCAGGCTTTCGGCCCAGAGATCATCGATCCGGCCTTTAACAACGATTCGATATTCGGCAGGCGCATCGAATGAGACGTTTGTCTTCCGGCGTGAATGCGTCATAATCTGTTCTCATTTCTTGATATATTGATTGGCTGATCCGCATGGATGGAATGTATTCACTTGGCCATCAAACAGATAACGGGCGACATGCCTGGCTTTGATCAAGCATCCACAGTTTTACCGGCGTTCCACCCTCAAAAAATGACAAACCAAAGTGGCTTCAATACCCGCCTATATCATGGCATCCATTAAAAAATGGCGCATCCCTCAAAATGTACTAAAAATGTCGTATTTTTATCCGGCTGGGTCTGAAAGAGGGCGAAAGTCAGGTCTGTTCTCAATGGCTGGAAGGATACCGAGAGTAACGGCACTGGCAACCGCTTGACTGCGATTGCAGACGTCGATTTTCTGGTAGATATTTTGTAGATGTGTTCTTACGGTTTCCGGTGAAATGAATAACTTTTCAGCGATTTCCTTATTCCGGAGCCTTTGCGCCAGCAGTTCCAGAACGTCAAGTTCGCGGTTGGTCAGGGGCTCGACGGTAAGAGAAGATGGGGAGGATGACTTCGAGGTGACAAGTCGGCGTGACAAGCGTGAAGAGGAGGAGATTGGGGGAAAAGCAGCCAGGAGTTTCTCAATAAATTCCACGGCCACGTTCTTTTCAGCCAGTTTCTTAAGCAGGTTCGCCATGGGTTGCCCCAATTCCCTGAAAGGCCGGATTGTTCCGCCGGGTTCGGCCATGGCAACGGCCCGCTCCAGGACCTTAAGTGCCTCCTGTAATCGCCCCCGGCGTTGACAGGCCTGGGCCCGCAGGATCATGATTTCCATCATCTGGCAGGTGTTCTGCCATGCCTTGGAGTTCTGTTGCAGATTATCGAGCCTTTCTATGGCCTCCTTTAGCCCGACGTCGGATCCCGTGGCAATAAGCACCCGGCATTCCGTGATAGCGGGATTCTCCAAAAAGAAAAGCATTATTGGATTACCCGAGGTTTCGCTCAACGACCGTAGCCACCGGGAGGCAGAATCGAGATCACCCCGCAAAAGTGCGATACGGGCCCGGCAGGAACGGACAATGTCAAAATGCATGGGCTCCTTTGTCCATTCCGCATACTCTTGTGCCAACCTTATCGTCTCGTCGGCTTCATCCGGTTCCCCCATAAACTGACGGGTCATCGACAGTCCCGCCATGGCGTCAACTGCGGCCCTCGGATTGGCGATGTATCGATTCTCCACGATCCGGCTGAAGTGACGGCGCGCGGCATCCAGATCAAACATCTGGAAGGAGGCGTTTCCCTGCACATACATCCCCCATGTCTCAGCAAAAACGAGGCGGTTTGTACTGCCAAGCTCTCTCAACCGCAGACCCTCCTGATAAGCCGGCAAACACTCGCCGTTAAGCATATGGATAAAGCACAAACCGAAAACCATCCGTGACAAAAGCATCCCCTCCGTTAAATCCCTGCTGCGAATTCCTTGGTGCAGCCTCCGGATGGCTGTCTTTTTCCGGCCATTGAGATGAAGAGCCACGCAGAGCCAGTACTCAGCTTGCGATCTTAGTGCTATGAAGGATCCTTTGGGAAGCTGTTCCGTTGCTTTGGTAAAAAACGCCACACTGCTTTCTCCATCGCCTTTAAAATAGCAGACGAGGCCCCGAAAGAAGTTTATCTCGGACAGCAATGCCGCTTCCTCCGGATCTTTATCAAGAAGGGATTCGACCCGTTCAATTATTGGTAACACGGCCCCCATCCGGGCTGAAAATAATAGGATCCATGCCTTGCTTAGCAGGAGGATTGGTCGCACCTGCTGAATTTCGGGAGGTATTCTGTTCAGCCATCTTTGGAGTGCATGCCATTGGTCAGTGTCGAGCGCAGCGTGCCTGCTTTGCTCAATAACCTTGGCGGCGGCAAGCGCATCCCCGGCGGCGAGCGCATGATCAATGGCTTCTTCAATGTAGCCCCGGCTTTCGAACCATTCCGAAGCGCGGGAGTGTAGGGCGGCGATCTCCTCGGCTTTGAACTGACCTTTCATCTGGCGCTGCAGGAGGTCTTTAAACAGGTGATGGTATCGAAACCAGTGGTTTTCCCTATCCAGGGCTATCAGGAAGGCGTTATCCTTTAGAAGTCCGGTGATGAATGTTTCGCCGTCCATTTCGGTTAGTGCCCTCTTATCATCAGGGCCCCGCAATGCGTCGCAGAGTGAGGAACTAAACCGATCCAGGATAGACGACCGAAGAAGAAAGTGACGGGCCGCCAGGGACTGGTTCGCCAAAACCTCGGAGATCAGGTAATCCATCACATATCGAGTGGTTCCGGTTAGTTCTGATAGCTCACTTTCCACTTCATCGTGCCCGCGCATGGCAAGAACCGCCAACCGCAGGCCAGTCACCCATCCTTCGGTTTTTTCAGCCACCAGTTTGGATGTGGCATTCTCAATCTGATCCCCAAGGTTCGATTTTAAAAACACATGGACTTCCGGATCGGTAAAGCGCAGATCCCGGGTACGTACCTCCGTCACCCGGTTGAGCGCTCGGAGGGTTGATATAGGCAAAAACGGATCTTTTCGGGTGACCATTACAAGATGCATGGATCGAGGTGGGTGCCGGAGAATTTCTCTGAGAAGCACGTGCACGGATTTATCATGGATACAGTGAAAATCATCCAGCACCAGGATAAATTGTTCCTCAATCCGATGCAAATCATTGGCCAGGCTGCGACCTATAACCGGCACTGGAGGCAAATCAGGAGCGTTCAATATGGAAGGAGTTTCGAGTCCGATAGCGGGGGAAATGGTTTGAACAGCACCCAGAAAATAGGACAGGAATTGTCGCAGATCGTTGTCATGTTCATCCAATGCCAAGAAGGCGCTTGGGCAGGCGCTTCTCTCCAGCCAGCAACTCACCAACGTGGTTTTACCGTACCCGGCAGGTGCCGAAACCAATGTCATCGCCCGGGGCGTCTGTTTTTCAAGCCGCTCCAGCAGTTCGGGCCGATATACATGGTCGGAAGGCACCGGCGGCCGGTACATTTTGGTTCGGAGAATGGGGATGTGAGTCGTATTTCTTTCCATTTGTTTTTTTTCCGATGACACGCGATTTTCTATGCCATTCCCAAGGCCAGTATCATGACATAATGAATGAATGCCAATCTAGAATCCTTCTTCATGCGCATGCTTCTTAAAGTACTCTTTGAGTTCGACGACGCTTTCGTGTTTCTTCATGTCTTCCGGCAAAAGAACGGGTTCCTTGATGATATCGGGGATAGGCGACTTATACGTGAAACCTTCGGTCCGTTCTTTAAACTCAGCCTGTACTTCCGCCAGGAACTTCGCATCGGTGAGAAGGTCCCAACCCGTGGCGGTCAGTACTTTGGCCGCGTTGACAGCGCCCTTGAAACCGATGCTCATACCATGACAGGAGGTCGCCATCCACGTATGCACACCTATATTTTCAGGAATAGTCGGCATGAAGGTTCCCATCGTCGGGGTGATCCAGCTAACGTCCCCCACATCCGTGGAGCCTCCCATAGTGGGAACCTGTGCCGGCAGCGGAGTGACGGCCTTGGTCATGCCTGTCAGCTCGACACCCGCGGATTTCTGGATCTCCTTGGCGAAGGCGATCTCTTCATTGGTGTAACTCGGTATGCCGACAGCCTCGAGATGCTGCTGCATGCGATTTGCCATGGCGGTGTTGGGCAAAAGGTCATACATTCCGAAATAGTCGACCGCCAGCGTCTCTGTCTGCGTGGCCAGTGCCGCGCCCTTTGCGATCTGCTTGAGCCAGATCATCGATTTTTCGACGTGAGCCCGATCAATGTCACGGTAGAACATTTTAACCGTGGCGAAGTCGGGCACGACATTCGGCGCTACGCCGCCTTTGGGAATGATGTATTGAAGACGGGCGGTGGGCTCCACATGTTCGCGCATCATGTTGACGCCATGCGTGAATATTTCGACCGCATCCAACGCGCTGCGGCCCTTCCAGGGTTCCAAACCGGCGTGGGCTGTTTTCCCGCTAAACTCGACATAAAGCATGCCGACTGCGGCCGTTCGGGCATACCAGAGTCCGGCGACGCTATTGGGGTGCCAGTGTAACATGGCATCGACATCGTTGAAGACACCTTCGCGCGCCATATACACTTTAGCGCCTTCGGATTCTTCGGCAGCGGCGCCGTAAACCCGGATCGTGCCGGGCGTCTTGTGCTCCTCAATGAGATTGCGTAGCGCCAGCGCCGCCCCCAGGCCGCCTGCGCCGATCAAATTATGCCCACAACCGTGGCCGCTGGTGACGCCATCCTTGCGAGGCTCTTTGCTGGTAACCGGCTCGTTGCCCAGACCGGGCAGCGCATCATATTCGGTCATGATGCCGATGATGGGCTTGCCCGCGCCATATTCGGCGACAAAAGCGGTGGGCACACCGGCCGTTCCCTTGCTCTTGATCGTAAAGCCGTTGTCTTCAAGAATCTTCATCAGGTAGGCCGAGGATTTGAATTCCACCAGCGGCAGCTCTGAATGTTTCCAGAGTTCCAACGCGGTATCCTCGATGATCGGCGCAACCTGGTCCACTGCCGAGTGGATCTTTTCGGGCGCCAGGTTCTGCGCGGATGCGGCATTCATGCCTGAAGCCGCAAACACAACAACCAGCATAAGTGCAATCGCTATGTTTTTCTTCATTATCATTTCACCTTTCCTCCATTTTTTCGATGTTTTTCATTTTCATATCTTTTCTCAAATGCCTCAGGTGCCGGGTGCAAGGGGAAGAAACGGTACACCGGAATCCGGTGCTGGAAAATAACATCTGAGGGAAAATGCTTCATCAACCTAACACCTGAACACTGACACCTGCACTGTTCTCAAGGCGTAAGCCGCAATCCCTCTATTTCACCACCTCAATCTCACCCGGCCGCCAGGTCTGGTCAAGCCAGGGCTTGAGCGGCCCATACATCCGAAGGATTACGAACCAGCTCTTTCCAGGAACGGTCTCCAACCAGTTCTTTTTGTAGCCTTTGGGAGCCTTTGGGGCGAAGTAGATGTCCGTGGACCCATCCTTGTTCATCTTGATGCCCTTGGTCTGGCTCCCGACCGTCGGGAAAGCTTGGCTGGTCTGAAGCATGGATCGCGTCTGGGGGTCATAGATGGTGACGGCCCAGAAGCTCTTGACCGGGGGCTTGGCCGGGATGTGCAGCTTGTAGGTCTTGCTGCCGTCGAAAGGCGTCTTCTCGGAGTCGACGTAGGCGATGCCGTAGTCCGATCCTTGGCCCTCTTTGGGCGTTGCCATGGCGGGTGTAATCACCGTGTAGGGATAGTGGAACATGACGCGCGCGTCGGTGTTCATGGTCATACCGTCCTTGCCGTTGAAGAACACGTTGCGTCCTGTGTATCCCATGATCCAGGCGCTGTTGGTGTCCGGGTAGATGCGGACGCCTTTCATGTTCTTGTCGTAGCGGGGATGCCAGACGATGGAGCGTGAAGCGGCGTTGCCGAGCGCGACACCGTCAGCCAGGATTTTCTTCATGCGCTCGTCGGGTGCGAACGTCTTGCCCTTTTCGATGCCGATGGAGGCGAAAAGGCCTCTGGTCTCGGGATCGAGCATCCCGAGCGGCTCATACTGGATGATTTTGTCGAGGTGATGGTAGAACTCGATGTTGTTCGGGTGGATGGTGTTGTACGATTTGCCCGAAGCGCTGATGAACTTCATCGCGGGTGGATTGTCCGCCTTGGAAAGCGGATAGACTTTTAGGCTGCCCTTCACGAACTCGGCCGCCTTGTCCACCCCGTCCGCGATCGAGGCCCGTAGACAGATCCAGACCCGATAGGTCTTCGGTTTGAGAATCGTGTAGCCGTCGGGGACCCCGCCCTCGTAGCCCGGCGGGAGGTAGAGGTACTTCCCCCCCTTCATAAGGTCATTGACGTAGCGGAAATAGCTGTCGTTTGCCGCGCCAAGAAGACCGTTCGGCACCTCGACGACTGTCGGGCCGTCGCGCTTCAGGTCGAGGTCGGGGAAGGCGTAGAACGTGGAGGTGTTGGCGGTCAGGAAAAGCGACTTCGAATCCATCAGCTTGTCGAAGATGGTGACTTCGTGTGCTTCCACCGCGCCCAGCGAGCGGGCTCCATCCATGATCGCGACGATTGAACAGGCGGGCTGACCTTTCAGAAAAGCATCCATGGCCCGGGTGGTGTCGAGGTAGTCGTAGACCTTTTCGGCGGTCTCCGGCAGAGGCGCTCCGTCGATGAACTTCAGTTTACCGATGGAAGTCTCGACCTCGTTCGGCGTATGGATAGACTTGAGCACTTCTTCGGACACTTGGGCGACGGCCCCGTTGCCAATGAGTACTGCGGCGCAAACCGAAACAACTACAGATATTGCGGTTTT
Organism: Desulfobacteraceae bacterium; assembly: GCA_030666795.1. Taxonomy (GTDB): domain Bacteria; phylum Desulfobacterota; class DSM-4660; order Desulfatiglandales; family Desulfatiglandaceae; genus JAIOSR01. The sequence continues at coordinate 16,546 of DAOUXC010000013.1, read as the reverse complement.
TTTCATGACATTTATCTCCTTCTAATTAAATTTTGTTTCATTTATAGCATCCATTATCTTTTTATGTGTTTCTATATTTTCATTTTATTTCCTTTATTATTATTCATTTAACCAGTTGTGGCGCAGGGAACTTCCAGTTACCATCCAAAATTTCCTTGCGGGGCTGATAAAGACGGATAAGATAGTTCCAGCCGTCCATGATCGGCAGGAAGTTCGTCTGCTTAGGGTCGCCGCCGAAGTGGATGGTCATGCTGCCGTCCTTGTTCTTCTTGCCGGTAATGTTGTTGACCGTGTAGGCACTGTATTGGTTCTTCTGAAAATACCCTTCCTTGTTGTAAAGGCTGATGGACCAGAAGCCGTCCACCGGCACGTCTTTAACGGTGAGTGTGTAAGGAGTCTTGCCATCGTTCAGCTCGGGAAACACGCCGGCATACATGGCATCCTTTTGCGGGTTGCCGCCCCAGCCGGTGGCACTGGCAAAGAGGAATTTGATCGGGTTGACCTGGTCTTTGCTTCCGAACGCGCCATCGTAGTTTTCCATGGTCCCGGAGAGCACTATCAGGGCAGAGCGGACCTTGTCTTGGGACGCCTTGTCCCATTTGGGGATCTCAAACTCGCCGACTGACTTCTGCTCCACCTTGATCTGCTGCTGGATAGCGTTGACCTTCTTGATGTCCTGCGGATCCTCGGAGTCAACCAGCGTCCTGACAACGATAAACACATATCGGGTGTCCATTTTATCCTGGGTCAGGGTGTACTTGCCCGGCTTATAGACGACCATCGGCGTGTATTGATCCTCATTGACCACCTGCATGGATATAAACCGTTTGCCTGTATCGGGCATGGTAATGGTGACCGGTGTGGTCAAGTCAAAAACCGCCAGGGAATAGATGGTGTCCCGGTTCATGCGAACCACTTTTTGCTGATCGATGGGGGTTGGTTTGGGGATGTGCAGAAATTTGCCAAACGCTCCCATGGCGACATAACTAGCCAACATCTTGTCGCTCTCGGCACGGACAAAGTTTTTCCAGGTGACGGGGACAGTTTTTTCAGCGCTTACCGAAGTAATGGTTTTTTCGACATGTGCTTTCTGTGCCCAAGCCATGGTCATCAGACCGGATACCATCAGTCCAACCACTACCAGTTTTATAAGTCTTGATATTTTCATTTTGTTTCTCCTTTCGAAAATTAAGGTTTCAGGTTCAATGTTAAGAGGTCAAAAGATTTCACGTGCCGGGTGTCAGTAAAAAGAAGGATCCCAGAAACCTATCACCTGTTTTTGTCGTGAAACCTGAATACTTACACTTGTGTTTTCCTGACACCCGACACCCCCGTAAGCCCTGAACCTTGAACTCTCCATACCCTATTACTCAACGCACCACAGCCGCCCGCCTCCGGGTTCTTCGTCTGGTTCTTCGGCGGACACCGGCAACGGAGCCCGGTGTGGCCGGCATTCCGACAGGATCGATAAACAACGACACCGGGCCGGAAGGGATCGGCTCGTCCTGTTCCAGCACATCGATGTCGTACACAAGGGCGCCGCCTGCCAACCGGGGATCTTTCAATGTAACCACGACATCGACGATATGTTTTTCAGCAAAGATCGATAGTGCTCCGTTGGGCGGATCCGTGTGAAAGCTCTCTGGGCCGGTACCTTTCTGCCATTCAAGGACGAAGTCTTCGGTGTGCATGTGACCGGCGATACGTTTTGGTCGGTCGGAGAAAAAAATGGTGGTGGGGCTGACCCCGATTAGGGTCAGTCGTCCCTCCTTCATGACCACGTCTTTTGCGTTCTGGACAAACAAAAACTGTACGTCTTTCACGTCTTGCCGATTCTCTTCGGCAGCAGACACGAAGGTCGCGTTAAACGCTTCCCCTACCAATGCCGCACCGGCGAATGCAGCACCGGTCTTCAAAAAATTTCGCCTACTTTTGTCTGGATTGGTTGCATTTTTTGTGTTTGGTTTTTTTTCGCTCATAATATTCTCCTTTGTTCTTTTGGATTCAGGGTATCCCGCTTCCGCTTCGCTTCAGACGGGACCTTCTACAGGGTTCAGAGGTTTTGGGTTCATATCTTTTCAACCTTTTTTGAATAAGCTTTCGCGGTTCTAAGTTAGAGGTCTATCGTTATTAAGGTTTCAGGTGTCGGGTTTCAGGTTTCAGTAATTTTGTTTAACTGACACCTGAACACGGAAACCTGCTCTGCCTCCTTACTTCGGAAACAGGAAGGTCAAACCCAGTGCAAAGTTCCAGTTCGATGCATCGTCCGGATGCCACGCGTTGTAGTACGCCTTAAGACTCGCATTGACCGGCTGTTTGCCAATCTTGAATACTCTGCCGAAGCCGCCACCAAATGGCACGGTCCATCGATTGTCGCTGTCGGCCTTCCAGTCGGCCGTGATGGTGGGAGACATGGACAGATACCATCCCTTGGGCAGGTTGTAGTTGACGAAATACTGGAAGGAGAACTGGTTCACGTCAGGGACGTCGTCATCCCCGGCAAAAGACCAGATATTGAAGGCAAGCGCCCCGACCACCCAGTTCCCGGGCATGGTCAATCCCACCAGGGCCGGTCCGCCCGACCATTTGTCCGTGGTCATGCGTTCGGCGCCCGTGGGAAAGGCGACTGTCGGACCCACGCCCCAGATGAATTTTCCGGGCTTTGCCGGTGAGAGGAACCCCTGGTAAACAACGTCTCCCAGGCCGGTCTTACTCCCGATGCCGTCGATGATCTCCCCCTGGTAGATGACCGGTACGATGGCCCGATGGATCCAATTCCAGTCTTCCGTGATGTTCATGGGATACACGGGCTTGATATTCAGGACATTGACATAGGCGTCATTGGGTCCGTTATTGAAGCTGGATATGTTCTCAAAAGGCACGCTGATGAGGCTGCTGACCGGGTTCTGGGATTGCTTGGCCAGGTCACCGTGGGATTTTTCTTCAGTCCGGGCCTCATCGGTCAGAGCCGAGATACCGATCATGAGAAAAACGCCAAGTAACATTGCGGTGATTCGGATTGTCTTCATTTTTTGCCTCCTTAATATGGTCTATATGATTTTTTCGCCAAGGCCGGATGCCTGCTATGGGTTTCAGTGTTCAGGTTTCAGAAACTACGGAAGCTCAGACCTGAACACTGAAACCTTTCTATTCCTGAAACCCTTTATTCTATTCATTCATAATCTCAACGGACAGAAGCGGCATGTGAAGATCATAGAGGCTGTTCAACACACCGATCAGCTCGGCCTGGTCCCTGACCCTGCCGCTCAGGACCGTCGCTTCCTTTTCGTCCGCTCTGCTGCTCGGCTCAATAGCCATCCCCCCGAGACGGCCGGACCAGCCCATGTCCAGGGTTCCCTGAACCTCGATCCTGTAGCTGGCAGATTCCCCGGAAGTGAGTTTTTTGACGTAAGGTAAATCAGGCATAATTATCTTTCCATTCCTTTGTCATGTGAGGTGCTCTTTTCCATCAATCCTCGTTAGAAACGTGTCCGCAGGAAAAATTTTTCAAAAAAGCTTTTGCATCCTGTGAAGCCCGCTGTTCAAAACCGGCCTTGAGAGCCTCCTCCCGAAGGATTCGCTTCAGTTGTTCTTCTGTAAGCCCTCTGAACTCATCCAGCGTAAGATCCGGCATAAGAACTCCATTGATTCAAAAGAGATTTCAGGTATCAGGTTTCAGAAACTGTAGAATTTCAAACCTGGACACTGACACCTGACACCTGAAACCTTAATCTGATTGTCCATGAGCATAGGAAGTTTTGTAAAACGGCACATCCCCCGAAAAGGGTCAAAAATGGGGGGTTTCTGCGATTGTTTTAAGAAGATTGGGAAAAAGATACGCCGTTGAAATAGAAAAAAGAGGTATTTCGTGGGAGCAAAGACCCTAGGAGTGAAGAGTAAAGAGTGAGGAGTGAGGACAGATGACAGAGGACACCTCAGTGAAATAGAAAAACAAAAGCATTTCACGGGGTAAAGAGGACGGGGGACAGAGAAACTCAAAAAAAGATGAACGTCCAACATTCAACATTGAACGCTTGTCCCGCCATAGCTTCAGCGAAGGCGGATCCAACGTCGAAGGAAAAACAAAACTCCAATGCCGGAGAAGAGGGGATCAACTTCAGGGCTTATCCAAGTCTAAAAGGCCCGCATTTAAAGATTTATTGACATAAGACATCGAGTACGTATAATATGATTATCATATTATACATGGAGGCTAAGAGATGGAAAAACGTATATCCGCCACCCGGGCTGTAAGGGATTTCTCGGAAGTATTAAACACAATAAAGTTCAAAGGCGTTCATTATATTATTGAAAGGGGTGGAAAACCGATCGCTTCCATGAAGTCGATTGATGAAAAAATTGATCCTATGACATTGGGCGAACTGAAAACCCTGCTTAAAAAATTGCCAAGACTGGAGGAAGAACTGGATGCCTTTGCATCAGATCTTGAAGAGATTTCCAGAAATCAACCGCTTATGTCAACGGGGGATTTATGGGGGTAATATTCGATACAAGCTTTCTTATTGAAGCAGAGAGACGGGAATCTGAAATCAGCCAATTTGTAGAAAATCGAGAAGAAGAGGTTTTTGGGATCAGCGTCATCACAGTCGCTGAACTTCTTGACGGTGTACATCGAGCGGATTCAACAAAAAGACGTTTGAAGAGAAGTGCTTACGTAGAAAAAGTTATCGCGCTGTTTACAACCTATAATTTTGAGGTCTCAACTGCCAGGATTTATGCAGAATTATGGTCTGATTTAAGCAGGAAAGGTATTCAGATCGGTGCCCACGACCTCATCATCGGTTCTACAGCCCTCTCCCTTGGGTTTTCAGTAGCCACCTATAACCTAAGACACTTTGAAAGGATAGAGGGACTCAAAATCGAAACCTTTAATCTTCAAGAATAATCGTTTTTTGATCTTCTATACATCCCCTGAAAGAATCCCAAGGCTCTTCGCCTTTTCAACCGCCGCGCGGCGATTGCTGACACCCAGCTTCTGATAGATGTTCTTGAGGTGGGATTTTACGGTCTCAGGGGAGACACACAACTTATCCGCGATCTCCTTTGTCTGGAGCCGTTCCGCGATCAGGTCCAGGATATCCAGTTCTCGATTGGTCAGGGGTTCAATCAGCGGCTGGGGCCGCACGGACGGCGAAGGAACGGCCGGAGCTTCAGGGACATCCTGTGCTTTTTGTTCCTCATCTCTGAAGGCCGCCAGGATCTTTTCGACAAAGTCCACGGCCGCATCCTGCGTGTGCAACCGTTTGAGCAGTTCGGCCATCGGTGGACCCAATTCAACGAATGGTTGAACCCATCCGCCGGGCTCTGCCAATTTAATTGTGCGACCCAAAAGAGCCAGGGCCTCGTCCAATCGTTCCTGTCGGTAGACGGCCTGGGATTGCAGTGCCATAATCTCGATGATCCTGACGGTGTTATGATGCATCCGGTTTAACCGCAGGTAAGACTCTAATCTCTTCTCAGCTTCCTTGAGGCTGGTGTCTGATCCTTCGGCCAGCAGTGCCCTACAATTCGTTATGGCCGGAACTTCCAGCCAAAAAACCATGGGTTGAATATCTAAAGCTTGGGCAGGTTCCTTTTCACCATGGGGGAATGTTGTTTCGCCGCGCATCAATGCCAGACGGTCCTTGCAGGCATGTGCAACCGCCAAGAGGTTCGGGTCATTTAAGAAATTAGTGTTTTCAAAAACCCCTTCTATGGTCTTGTTGGCTCTATCTGTCTGCTGCATGGCCTGATAGGCAAGCGCCAGTCCTGCAAGACAGTCGACATTGGCGCGCTTGAGTATCAAATAGCCGCTTTCTGCGGCTTCATTAAAACAATAAATGGCCGAATCGAATTCATTACGGTAAAAGTGGATAACGCCCTGGTTATATGCACTCCATGAAATAAAAGCTGCAAAATTTTTTTCGCGCGCGGCATCCATCAATTGCCTGTTCAGTATCGCCGCGGCGACCAGATCTCCGGATAAAAGATGAACCCACACAAGACCCACTACTAGGCGCAATTTTCGAGGGCTTTCCATAGACGAATGATTCAGCAGATCGGACAGCACCTGTAACACGGTCTCTCTTTGACCATTCATGTGACCCGCCAATCCGAAATAGATCTCTGCAAAACCCCGAACCATTGACTGTGTTTCAGGGATTCGTTCGAGTGCGTCCTCTATGTATTTCACACTGCGCGAGATATCGCCTTGCCAAAAACTAAAAACTGCGTTGAAGAGATAAATTTCCCCGTAGAGCGGCTGCTCTCTCGGCTTGTTGCTTAGCAAGGATTCGGCTGCCGCGAGAATGGGTGGAATGACCGTATACTTACTTTGAAAATAGCAAATCCACACCTTTGCCATCAAAAGCTCCGGCCGCTGTTCAATTTCGGGATCGGGGAGCATGTCCAACCACTTTTCAAAAACATGCCATCGATTACTATTGAGCATTGCCTGTCGATGCTGTTCGATCAGATGAATCGCACCGGGCATATCATTGGCGGCCAGTGCATGCCGGAACGCCTCGTTGATGAAACCGTTTTCGGCAAACCAATCGGCGGCCCTACTGTGAAGCGCGGCGATCTCTTCGGGGCCGTATTGTCCCTCCAACTGGTTTTGCAGAAGCTGCTGAAACAGATGATGATACCGGAACCAGGTATGTGTTTCGTCCAGGGGAACCACAAACAGATGGGTTGTCTTGAGCCATTCGATAAACTCCTGCCCACCGGTTTCATGCTCTACCGGCTGACCTTTGGACAAATAAACGGCATCGCAGAGCGGTGCGCAAAAACGGTCCAGAATGGATGTCTCAACCAGAAAACTTGCATAGATGGGAGGAACCTGCGAAAGAACTTCCTGCATAAGATACCCATGAACAAGAGGGGCTCCTTCTCCCAGATCTTTCAGAATAAAGTCACGTTCCCCCTTACGACCCATAGACAAGGCGGCCAGGCGCAGACCGGCCCCCCAGCCTTCCATTTTTTGCTCCAAAATCGCTAAGGTATTTTCAGCCGGTGACACATTGAGAAGACGCTCAAAGAATGCCTTGGTTTCCGAAAGATTAAAACGCAGGTGTTCTATGGTAATCTCCGTCAGTTGTCCCCCCGCACGCATTGGGCTGATGGGCAGCGGCGGATCACGACGTGTGACAACGGCCAGGTGCAACATGGGTGAGGGATAGCGCAGCAGCTCTGTAAGCAGATCGTGAACCGCATCTTCTCGAATGCAATGGTAATCATCCAACAACAGGATGAAGGGCTCTTTCACCTGTTCCAAGTCGTTCAGCAGGTTGTGCGCCAGCACCTTCACAGGGGGGAGATTGGCTGCCTGGAGAAGGGTCCTGGTCTGCAGCTCAACAGATGAAAACGCCTCTTGTACGGCCTCAAGTAAATAGATCAGAAACTGCCGAAGGTCACTGTCATTTTCATCGAGCGAAAGCCAAACCCCGGGGCGCCCGCATGTCTCCAGCCACTGACTCGCAAGCACGCTTTTTCCGTAACCGGCAGGGGCGGAGATCAGGGTCATGGGCCTCTGACGGCCCTTTTCCAGAAGTTCTATCAGCCGGGCCCTGGGGATGATATCCGCGGACACGGGAGGAGTGTGCAGCTTGGTCCGAAGAATAGGCTCCGGAGAGGTGTCCTCTTCCGGACCGACCCTGGACAGAAGTTTCCTGAATTCCGAGACCACGATAACTGAGATCGCTGTACTCAGGTACACCTCCCCCCCCAGCACAGTACGAATCCCCTGAATCATCTCCTCGGGAACGCTCTCCTTCAGGATGTACCCGGAGGCCCCGGCCTGAAGCATGTCCCTGACAAATCTTTTTCCGGAGTGAACTGACAGGGCCACCACGCGGGTATCGGGAGACTCTTCCAAAATCTTCTTTGTGGCCTCGATACCGTCCAGGTTCGGCATGGAGATGTCCATGACCACGATGTCCGGAGACAACTCACGAAGCCGGTCGATCGCTTCCAGGCCGTCGCCCGCCTCTCCCACTACCTTCAGGTCTTTCTCTTTTTCCAGCAGAAGGCGGAGTCCCTGCCGGAATACCGGGTGGTCATCGACTAAAAGGATGGTATGGGGCATGGGGTGATCCTTTGTTTGGGTTCAGAGTTCAGCGTTCAGGTTTCGGGCGTCAGGACAAACAGGGGTTTCGGGTTTCAGGTGTCAGTGTTCAAATTTCGGGTTCCAGATTTCAGGTGTCGGGACGAATAACCACCCAAGCCTCAATCAACGATTACTGGCCAACCGAGAGGGCATGATTCATCATTCGCCTCTTAAAGTGCTTGCTCTTCGGCTACATGCCAACGACGTTCCCTTTCAGGAAGTTTACGCTCCAGGGTTTTTTCCAATCCATTGAGCATCCGAATACACTCTTTGTACCTTTCCCGATATCTTTCAAAAACCACTTCAGTGATATAACCTTTTAGTTTTGCCATGTAAAGATGATGAATTGATTCGGCTGCTTCACCTCGACTGCGATTGACACCTTCTATCTTGTTTCGGATATGCCGGTCATCATTTTTTTCAGCAAGCTGCGCAGCCGCACTATTCGAGGAGCGCCTTACCTGGCTTCCTAACTCATACTTCTCTTCCTTGGGCCACTCATGTGTCAAGTCACAGACTTCAATATGCAAACGACACAATTTATTATAGACATCAAGGTCTTCAATATCTAAATAGGTTTTCATTTTCGGTCCACTTGAGGAGGGTTTCAAGCGTAGCAAATAGTTTCAGTGTTCAGGTGTCAGTGATTTAAGTATTCTCCTGACACCTGACACCTGAAACCTGTCACCTGTGACCTGACACCTGTCACGTATCCCACAATAGGCGAGGAAACCTTTACCTCGGTCCACCATCACTCCGCACCTTCACTTTTTTCCACCGGCACCGTCAGAACCGCCCGGCATCCCTTGCCAGGTTCGCTCTGGATATCGAATGATCCTTCCATATCGGCCATCCGTTCCCGGATGCTGAAAAGACCATACCCCCTCTTCTCCTCCCCTTCCGGGGGTGCCGCTTGAGGATCAAAACCGACACCGTCGTCTTCCACGATCACGTTCATCAACCGATCTTCGGATTTTAAATGAACGCTCACATTCCCCGCCTTGGCATGCTTGATCACGTTGGTGAGCAGTTCACGCACATTGCGGAAAAGGACGGCGCGCACATTGTCCTCCAGTGTCTTTCTGAGCCTTTCATCGATTTCATCGACAAACTCCGTCTTCAGGCCATATTTTTTTTCTACACGCTCTTCCAGCCACTCCGATATGGCGGCGCCCAGCCCGATTTCGTTCAGCGTGGGAGAACTCAATTCAAATATCAGGCTGCGGGTATCCTGGAGCGACTTCAGCAGAATATGGGAGATGTCCTTCACCAGCATGTTCCTTTCCACCTCTGATTGCGCGTCCAGTATTCCGTTCAACTGCATGCGCGCCAATGCCAGCGAATGACCCACATGATCGTGCAGGTCGGCGGCAAGGGAACGACGCTCCCGTTCCTCGGCAAGGGTCAACTGGGAGGCCAGGGCCTTGAGGCGATGCTGGTACTCCTCAAGTTGCTGTTCCTTCTCCTTGCGCTCGCCGATTTCATATTCCAATGATTTGTTAATGCCATCCAGATCCACGGTGCGCTCGCGCACCTTTGTCGCCAGGCTCCTGTTCCAGGAGACAATCAGGAGAATGATTAAGAATGCCCCCCCGCCAAGACCCAGCCCCCATTTCAATACGTCTTTAATACTTATCCCATGCTCATATTTAATGGTCAGGTATCTTTTGCGAATCGCCATTTTTTCGGCCGGTGTAATGGTGTTGAGCGCTTTGTTGATAATGCTGCTCAGTTCGGGCCAATCCCTACGAATGCCAAAGGTGTAGAGGTCATCGCCGAACGGGGTGGGGGCAGCAACTTTCAAATTGGTGAACCCCCTAAGCAAGATCTCATAGGACGTGTTGATCAAATTACCGATATAGGCATCCGCTCTTCCCGTGGATACAGCCTCTATTGATTTTAAATCCGTATCATAAACCAGCAGGCCAATATCAGGGTATTCCTTCTCAATCCTTTTGTGCACAAGGGTTCCGTACGGCACCGCAAGTGTTCGGCCACTTAAGTCGTCAATTCTGGAAATAAATTCGGCGTCAGTCCGTGTGAAAAGCATCCGCGGCGATATCATATAGGGCTCTGAAAAGTCCATATATGGCTCACGCTCAGCCATCGGCGACAGGCTTGTCATCAGATCCGGGCCCCGGAGATTCATCAGCGATTTGAGTGCCTCCTGCCAGGAGCGGGTTTCAGAAACGAATTCGAATCTGACCCCGGAACGTTGGGCAATCAGGTTGAGATAATCAATCACGATTCCAGTGATCTCTTCTTCATTGAAAATCATGTAAGGCGGAAAGTTTCCAACACGAGCACGCACCGTGTGATTCTGCGCGAGCCAGGCCTGCTCCTCGTCGCTCAGCTTTATGCCTATTTCTCTTTCGTCGGCCTTTATCCACTTTTTAACGATCTTGCCCAATCCCTCTCTTCCTATGTGGGCAAGTCCTTTATTAAGGATTGAAACCAGCATAGGCCAGTCGGGTCGCACACCCATGACAAAAGGCACTTGCGTTTCTTGAAACACATACGCTTGAGAAATTCCAAATAACCTGTATCGTGTGACAGCGTGCATGTGAGAGGTCAGGCCAAGATACAGATCCGCCTCTTCGTTGATGACCATCCTCATGGCATCCAGCGGCGTTTCCGCGTAAACAATTTTCGCCGTTGACGCATAAGGCCGTACGATCTCTTTATCCCAAACCGTATTCGGGCGCAGGACAATGGTTTTTCCGGCCATATCGTCAGGTGTCTTGATAGAGGATCCCTTGCGCGCGTATAGGGCCGGATAACCGATGGCCCACACATCCGTGGGCATCAGATCCTCTTGTTCCGCTTTTCGGGGCTCGACGGCGTATATGACGTCGATGTCTTTGTTCCCGGACATTTCGAAGATCCTGGATGACGGCATGGTCTTCAAGACAAAATTTGTCTTCAATGCCCGGTTGAGCTCATCTTTGAAATCGACGAGAATTCCGACTTGGTTTCCCTGATGGTTCTCCATCACGTAAGGTACGAGCCCTTCGGGCAGTCCGATACGGATACCCGGATGTTCGTCCAGCCAGGCACTCTCCTCGGCCGTCAGTGAAACGCCAGGCTTGATTTCCTCGTTGTCAGTAAAGCTTTCCCGAGCGGGCTTTTCCGCACGGGCGACATCAAGGTTTAGGGATGAGATAAGGGAAAAAAGCACAAAGAACAGGAGAACCCAGGGCATATGTTTTGACGTTTCCGGGGGTCGGTGCGGTTTCTCGCGTTTTATTGGAAAAGTTTTATTTTTGTTTTTCATAGACTCCATAAGAGACTTTTGAGAAGGCTTTAAATTGATATTCCATACTTACCTAAGAGGCTGCGCGTAAGCGTGGCCTCATTTTGAAAGGTAGTCGTCAACTTGACTAACATTTTAAAATCATAAATAGATAAGATACGACATTTCTGTATAATCACCCTGTTGGCAAATCACTTTGCCCAGGTTGAATTTCGACTGCTACAATATATACTGAAAAGCCCTGATAGTTTGATATGTTCTATCAACAAAATTTGGGCATGTTCAAGCTTTGAATAGGTCTTAACTGTTCGTATCTACAATCGGTCTTACCTCCGTAATCTTGAAACGGATCGCCGCATGTATCATGTCTCCGGCCGCCTTCCCCGCTGCCTCGGCAATGTTTTCTTTTATCTGTTCGTAAAAGCCTCCACCCGTCTCGACTGCTAATGCTTCCAAATAGACCCTTGCTCCTTTCCAATCCATGACCGTTTCGCCGGGTTCCACGACTATGAAAACGGCATTTGGATTTTCCTGCAGGTTGGCGAAGGATCTGTTTCGACCAATCCCCATAACCACGGTATTTTCATCAATCATCTGTGGTGAACCGAAGACGGCAACGTTAACCTCACCTTTTTGGTTCGCTGTACTCAGGGCTCCAATCCGCGGTCTTTTATTGAACAAATCCATGACCTCTGTTCGATTCATAACATTCCTCCTTTGAGTTTGGGTTATTCCTTGTAAGCAATGTTAGGGTTTATTCAAACGAATACCTTCGATATCTTACACATAAAACTCCTATTGGATGGTGTTCCGGTTATATCACTTCTCCTATCATCATCAGTAAGATTGTTTAGATTGTAATCAGGGCTGAATTCACCCCAGCCCCACGAAATCCGAATGGAGCCCTTATGCACTACCTCCGAAATTCTTGCTTTCATATGAATATGACCCCTGGGAGTCTCTACTTTTACGGTATCTCCATCGGAGATCTCTTTTTTATGTGCATCGTCAGGATGAATATCTATAACGCATTCCTGATCACGTTTTACAAGGGACGGGATGGATTTGAATTGGGAGTGAGTGAAACACTTTGTGCGTGCGCCACTTATTCCCAAAAAAGGAAACTCATCTCTTTTATCGTAAAAGCTGATAGGATTCTCTATATCACAGTCAAAAGATGGAACCGGCACATATCCATGTTCTTCGAGCTGCTTTGAATAGAACTCAATCTTACCCGATGGTGTGCCCAGCCCCTTTGTCTTATATTTTTCATATTCTATCTCCTCGATACGGGTTCCACCAGGATTTTTTCGCAACATATCGACTGTTATTCCGGCAGGTTCTAATTGATAATTAATGGCATCCTCCGCGGTATGCCACGGGAATTCCTCACCCAGACCCAGCCTTCTTGCAAGTTCAAAGGTAATCTTCCAATCGGGCCAGCTGTCGGCAACCCAGTCTATCACCTGATTTTGGATTATAACAGGGTTGTTTCGTGTAAACGCACGGTTTAACTGAGTTTTTTCGAAAGAACTTGTTGCGGGCAGAACGACATCAGCCAATTTTGCAGTTCTCGTCATAAATGGATCAATCACTATCATAAATTCAAGATTTTCAAATGCGCGAATCACTCTGTTTGAATCCGTCATCGTTACAACAGGATTTGCAGATTGTACGACAAGCATTTTTACCGGATAGGGCTTTTTATCCAGGATCGCATCTATAACGCAAGACTGGGCGTGATTACCCCATGTCTCATGAAATTCATTGAAGAGGGGGTATTCAAGGGTTATTGGCTTTACCCCTTTTGGCAGACGGTCTTTAAGCTGAATATTTCTGACACGAATCGGTTGCGGTATGAGGTCTCCTCCGGGTTTATCGAGATTCCCGGTTAATCCTCTTAAGATACAAACAGCCCTGGTATTGTCAAAAATATTAAGCTGCATATCCAGACCATTCCCCTCAATAATACAGGCGGGCCGCGGTGTTGCATATAACCGAGCTGCTGATTTTATCATATCGGGGTCAAGCCAGATACTTTCTGCAATTTTTTCAGCCTTATAAGCCTTTGCAGAATTTTTCAACTCTTCAAATCCAATGGTCCATTCTTTTATGAAATCTTTTTCATAAAGCTTTTCGCGTATGATTTCATTAATCATGGACATGGCGAGAATTCCATCATAGCCCGGTTTTATCTGCAGCCAGATATCAGCCATTGAAGCCAATCCGGTTCGTATAGGGTCTATTACGATCAGCTTTGCGCCATGCTTCTTGGCATAACGGATGCCTTCGTATGCCGCAGGGTTGGTATCTCTATCGTTTTTTCCCCATACAATGATGCAGTTTGAATCTTTCTGGTCCGGGGATGTCATGGCGCCATATGTAAGAACGTGTGCCATTTCTCTGGCCACATGACAAACAGATCCATTCCCAATGGTGTTCGGCGAGCCGAAAAGATTCATTAGTCTATTTGCATAATCCCACGGCGCGCCCCAATCCGCCGCCATTCCCCTCAACCAGCATATTGATTCGGCGCCATGCTCATTTTTGAAATAATGGAATCTGTCTGCGATTATATCCAGGGCCTCATCCCATGATGTTTCCCTGAAACTATTCCTGCCCCCACCCTTTTTTTTCACAAGTGGTTTTTTTATTCTTTCGGGAGAATATACAATTTCGGCAGCGGCATTAAGCTTGGGACATTGATGCCTTTCATTTTCCGCCAAAAATGATTTTCTCGCTGCCGCTATCAGTCTATTGTCCTCTATCTCCACTGTAACAGGACAACATGATGAACATAACCGGCAGACCGTATCTTTTTGCATAAAGCCTCCCTACATTATCCGGAAAATGATGAATTTTTTCTATCTATGGGCTTTAACAAAACAGCTTCGAATCAGTTCAAAGTAGTTGGAGTGGGTACGTATTTTCCACCAGATATGACCATGTTTTTCTATCCTCCATTCGGGCAGCAACTCGTTTCTTTCACCTTTTAAAAGTGCTATGATGTTTTCTATCCCCCTGCCGGAGTATGGCCCCCTATTTGTTCCACCCAACCAATCTTCCTCTTTTGACACATCTTTTGACCATGAAAAGGGATCAGAAAAAAGAAACTGTCCATCCTTTTCTTTCGCAGCACGATTCATTTCTTTAAGATGTTTTATGGGAAGCGGAATCTTATCAATAAGATTAAGAGAGGCGAGGGAAGAAAAAGTTTTTGATCTAAAAGGTAGTGCCAGTGCATCTCCTACAATAAACTCAACCTTATTACTATCCCATGTTTCAGGCAGATATACAGTATCTTCTTTGGTAAGGATTCCTTCCTGCAGTAAATCGATTTTCATTCGGCGCTTTATCATTAATTCTCTTGCCGATTGAATAAAAGACAAAGAGTTATCAACGCCTACTGCAAAGTCACTCTTCTGGCTCATCTCAAATGTAAAACGTCCTACAGCGGATCCAACGTCAACCGCGAGCCCGGAATCGAGGTGCATAAGATCAGCCCATTCAGCATATGCGGAAGATGCGTCTGAATCATTTAAAATGTCACCGTAATGGCTCCACATATATGATGATAGAACCGGGGCGGTTTCATATTTGGAATCGCTTTTATCCTTTTGTTGAGGAAATGTGGGATCAAGGAATGCTATACCATTCCTGATAGGATAGACTTTTCCGCATTGACGGCACGTCAAAGAACCAGAAAAAATATCTTCATCCTGTTCTTTAATAATCTTAGTTGTCAGTCTGTTTTCATCCGGAAGACAGGCAGGGCATATAAGTATATTAATAAGTAACTTTTTCATCTCAATCTCTACTCAGATTTCAAGACTAAAGTGGTAACGGCCCGTTTCATATGTTGTCAATTATACCTTCTATTGTTATGCTCTTCAACCCCCTGTTTTTCGCCTTCATTTTTTTAGACTCGAAAGGCATTCATAGGCCTCCTTGATCTCAATAAAGGTTTCCTCATCACCCCCTCTGTCAGGATGGGTCTCCTTGGCGCATTTTCTGTAACAACGAAGAAGTTCATTGCCGTCCATCTTCTTAAAATCATCAATGGATATGCCGAGACACCTGCATGCCTCTTTCTCAGGCAGGGAGCTTCCTCTCGAGGGAGAGGGTGCCCTGTAAAATCGGTGTTTCCATACAAAATCCTCGACATATTCACTCCAGAGGTTTTGTGGATCAAATGCCTCATCAAAATAGAAAACCAGGTATTTTATCAGATAGGGATGAAGGGAATCCGGGTCATGGGAATCAACTCCTTTAAAAAATGTCTCATCTCGGTTCAACCGACAGAGATCGTTTAACAGATACTGGTCAAATTTTTCCGTATCCAGAAAACCCGGCTGATGACGAATCAGAGAATGTTTGAAATGGAACTGCATATGGAGTGCCGTGTAGACATAGTCTCGTATTTCGTCAGGAGAAAGCTCCTTTTCCATCCCTTCAAAGATATGTTCGAGCTCATCACGGCTTTTATCCAGGAGAACGTTGAGAAATTTCCACGGCCTGGCGTCAAGATTACCGATATCCACCCTGCCGCAACGGAGGTAGTGAAGGCGCCTTTTATCAAAGGAATGGAGGCCTTTTTGCTCTTTCATAAGGCCATCCCGACTCAAATGATGAAATCTCAGCTTTTTTTTCACGGGCCTTTGAAATCTCTCCACGATCCTGCGTATTCCGGGATCAATGAACGGCATGAAGAGCTCCTCAATTTCATCACCGGAAAAAGAGAACCCCTTTTCCAGAAGGCCTTCCTCTATGGATTCCTCGATATAAAAACTGTTTCCGCCCGGATAAACAATGTATCTTTCAGGGTCGGGGCCAAGATCCATTAACTGGCGGGATCTCCAGCAATTCTCATTCTTGTAGGATTCGCATAGGATATAATGACTTTGACCCTTCACAAGACTTTCTTTTAAATACACAGGGCAAACTCCATCACGTAACAATGTCACTATTTTCGGATCATCCGGTAAATGAGGACCGCGAAACTGTTTGGATATGAAGTTGGCAGATGGTGAGGTTGAAGCAATCTTTTCTTCGATTCCGAGCTTCCCGGCCTGTCGAAGATCCCGCTATGCGGGGGTGATTTCAGGCTGTTATGGGCGGGTGATTCCTCCCCCCTCCGCTGTTCTCCTCCGCTCCTTCGGAGCGTCGGAGCCAGGGGGTCCCCCATC
>DAOUXC010000197.1 GCA_030666795.1 Desulfobacteraceae bacterium | reverse complement strand
TTTCGCAGATATACACAGATTTTTAAATCCCAGAAATCTGCGTCTATCTGCGTCCGAAAATAAATTTACTTTGGTTCCTTATCCAACAATAGGATCCATCTTCAGGGCCGGATGATCCTTCTCCTTCAAGAAGGCCATGACCGTTTCCTCATCAGTCCCCACGGTCTCATCGGCTATTCTATCATACAGATCCGGCACACCCATCTCTGCCGCACGCTTATCCAATCTCTCCTTGATCTCTTCCTTCAAGGATTTGGGCATCCAAACCATGCGAAGAAGCCCACCATCACCTAACAAGAACTTACGCTGGGTAATGTTAAACTTGCCATGGCCCACAAAACCGGGCGAAGACTGCCCGCCGCCCATCACGCCGGCTAAGGTCGAGAACTTCATGCCGCATGGCGTCATACCCGTGTAATCCCTGTGGACCGTCATGACTCCGTTACACCCGGGGATCACTGCTGCAATAGCCTCGCAGCAACCGCAGGTGGTCATGGGATCATGGACAATGCTGTAAAAATTATAGTGGTCTATGGTCTGCCTGGATGCCTTGTATATGAAGTCATTAACACCCTTGAACTGTCCCAATACGGGATCGAGTACCTCTCCCTTTTCCACGGGCTGATTGGGACCCGTCGGGTTGATCTCATAAGAGGCCTTGCAGTCCATCCAGTTGTAAGCCCCGCAAAGACCTGTTCTCTCGGGACTGACCATGCATACATGGCTGGGGGCGAAGGACTGGCACAGGGTGCAGGAATAAAAGGTTTCCACGCTTTCATCCGTCATGGTTTCAACCCGCTCATCCCTTGCCTTGTATTCCGCCCTGGCCCTTTTGGTCAGATCATCAACATCTTTCTTATCCGTGTACAGGGTCACCTGCACCTTATCGAGGATACTCCCGAAGTCCTGGTGGAGTTTGGCATGCAAAATAGTGCCTATGTCCTTGAGCGTAAAGCCCTTGTCAATGGCATTATCGCTCACCCTGATCCAGGAGATATCCCTCTGCCCGATGTGCATGATATACTGGGCATAGTTGATCAAATGGTGAATCTGCCTTTCCAGGATAGGCTCAAAATCGGGCTGCATCTCGCGACCCGCCACCTGTACATAGATACCTAACGGCAGGCGGTCACCCTTCTTTATGTCAGTTACATCCTTACCGATGACCTCTACCTTGCCGTCGTCGATCTCATTCATCTCGGCCATCTTGCACAGCTCCGTACACTGGGTCTTGCCGCCGCCCATCTCCATATAGAGGTCGTCCTTGCGTACCCGCTCACCCTCAAAGGCCGGGCCATAGGAAAGGGGAATGTCGATCTCGGAGATGGTCACCTTGAGACCCCTCACCTCGATGGATTTCTGGGTAAGTTCATCATGGGGCACATTTGACACAATGTGCTCATAGGTACAGATACCGGTGGGCAGAATCTCGGGAATATCCGTATCCGCAATGGTTGGAAAACCCCAGTTTATTGCTCCCGCCGCATTGGCCGCCCATTCGGCGTTCACATCGCCCAGGGCGTTTACAAAGGCGAAGATCCTGTCTTTCTGATATGCCAGCATCTTCTTGTAATCACCAGGCTGGATACCGCCGAACGACATGCCCGCACGATTGGCAAAACCAACGGCAAACACGGCCGCCGAGATATCGGGACCGAATGACACCAGACGGGTGTTCCAACCGATCTGTACGTCTTCATCTATCAACTGCTGGGCAAATGTCGTGCCGTTCTGGTTCGCCGCCATGAACACATAGATACTCTTTAACTGGTATTCCTCGGCGATCTTTTTGGCCGTAGCCGAATCCGGGGCCGCTCCAACAATGGCCGCGAATCCCGGGGCCGAGCCATCCACAAACTCCACACCCCTCTTTCTCATGATCGCGTCATCGGCCGCGCCCAACCAGATCTTTCCGTTTTCCACATCCGGGTCTTCGACCTCGGGCTGGTAGAAATCGGGGTCTTCCACGTACCGAATGGCCTCAACAATCTCCTCGGCAAAAATCGCACCCATACCTGCGTCCAGTATGGGTCCGAGATAGGGGAGATTACAATCGTTCTTGATATAAGGCGGCAATAGCGCCCGAGAAAAATCCATGACCTGTTTCGCAGAGTCCAGGTCCGTGACCTTGATGCCGGTCAAGGAATAGATAACCGGCAAAAAATAGGCCGTATTGGGAAACTCCAGTTTTTGTGCTCCTCCATATTTTTCCAGGGCCTCCTGGTATTTTCCTTCTGCTTTGGACACGATATTATAGGCGCCCTGAACCACTGCAAATGCAACCATCTTTGACATAATCTTTTTCCTCCCTTCTTAAGAGGTATATTCTTTAATTTAATTTCAAGCGGCAACGCCGCGTTTCATAAAATCGCGTTAAACGATTTTATTCTTATGCTGCTTCCAAATCGCGGCGGTCGCTCATATCCATGAGCACCCTCTCGCGGGCCTTGTCAATGCCAAGGGCCTTACGTTTTTTATCAATGTGCGCGATCATCTTGTGGGCATGCTTGATGGGATCCACTTCAAGGTCCCACATACCGCCATACAAATCTTCCAGTTTATTGTACAGGTAATCCTCAAATATCGGCGATCCGCTTACTGGCATGGTAACACCAAAGACGGTGTACACACCGGCGGTAACAAAGTAATGCCCTATGCTTATTGCCTTTTCACTCATCCATTCGGGAGCGGATCCGGCCGCAGGCAGATCACTGATATCATCTCCCAGGCCCCCGGCCTTGACCACCTCGGCCGCTGCTAAGAGGATCCGGCTGTTGTCCACGCAGGAGCCCATGTGCAGAACAGGCGGTATACCTACGGTCTCACAGACTTCAGATAATCCGGGACCGCAAAAGACCTTTGCAGACTCGGGCGTCAAAAGACCGGCCTTTCCGCAAGCAATAGCATTACAACCCGTGGTTAGTACGATTACATCATTCTTGATCAGTTCTTTTACGACGGCGACATGCCCCGCATCCAGCGAGGTTCGGGCGTTGTTTCACCCAACCACGCCGCCGATACCCCGTATGCGGCCGTTTATGATATTGTCATTAAGGGTATAATAAGAACCACGAAAGCTGCCGCCTAAGTGATACTCGATTGCCTCATAACTGAAACCCGCAATCAAGTCATGTCTTTCATCAGGTATCATGACCTCTTTTTCCCTTTTCGGGAAATTCTCGATCGCGGTCGTTACAATCTTCTTTGCATCTTTAAACGCGGTATGCTCGTCGAATTCTATATGGATCGTATCACCCGATTCGATCCTTGCCCTCGGGTTGGTGGTAATGATCTTTGTATGAAAACACTGGGCCACATTGGCAATATTTTCCATGATACATTGTATATCGACCACCATGGCATCCACGGCGCCGGTCACAATGGCCAGTTCCTGTTGCAGGAAGTCCCCGCACAGCGGAATCCCATGCCTCATAAGGAGCTCATTGGCGGTACAGCAGATACCGCTCAACTGGATACCATTTGCGCCTTTCTCTTTTGCCAGATCTATCATTTCCGGAAGCTCGGCTGCCTGAACAATCATCTCGCTCAAAAGCGGCTCGTGCCCGTGAATAACTATGTTGACATGATCTTCCTTCATAACCCCTAAATTGGCCGAACTCTTCACAGGATAAGGGCAACCGAAAATCACGTCCTGCAAGTCCGTGGCAATCATCGATCCACCCCAACCGTCTCCGATTGCGGCCCGGCTGCACTGCTCCACGAGGTTTTCATAGTGCTGGTCCACACCTATATGGGTCCGGTGCATGATTTCCACTATTTCCCGGTCTATTCCTCTTGGAAGCACACCCAGTTTCTTCCAGAGTTCAACCCGAGGCTTTGGTGCCCTCAAGGCTGTACAGACCACGCCGTTTTGCTGACCAAACTGGCCTAAGGCAACCTCACCTACTTCAACGGCAATCTCATCAATATCGCGGTCAAGAATCTCGCCGTCTTTGCCTTCGACTGTTATATCGACACCGTAATCAGGTGCGATCTCAAGGAGTTTCTTGGTATCCTTGATATGGTAATCATCCGTCTCCTTGCGCGCTGCGGCCAAAAATGCCTCTGCCACGCCTCTGCCGTGGTCTGAATGGGCCGCGGCCCCACCCGCCACCATCCTGGCAAAATTTCTTGCGGCAATGGTATGTGCCGTTGCTCCGCACAGGCCTTTTCGCGTATCCTTTCCTTCAATGCCGCCTTTGGGCAACGGCAGTCTGCACGGTCCCTGGGCGCAATTCTTACAGCATGTTCCCTGTGCGCCTATGTTACACGGTTTCATGGTCTGAGCCCGGTCAAAGATGGTATCAATTTCCATCTCCCTGGACCTAACGATCATCTCCTGGCTTGCCACATCAAGGGCCAGATCTTCCGGTCTTGGCGGCTTCTTTACTTTTTTAGCAACTACCTTCTTGACTTCTTCCGTAGCCATTATGAGGTTCCTCCTCTTTGTTGAATTTGTGTCTTATTAAACACGTTTATGTATACGGTTCACGTTCATCATCAGCTTTTCCACCTGGTTAAGCTGGTTCTCTGCTGCTGTCCTGGGTCTCTTTTTACCCTTACGGGTTTTTACCTTAGCTTCTTGCTTTGTCATTTCGAGACACCTCCGATTTTCTCTTGTTGAATCCCGCTTATGTACGTTTATGTATACGACCGAGATTCCGCATTAATTTCTCCACCTGGGCCAACTGCTCCTTGGCCGCAGTCTTGGGAATCTCCTCCTCTTCATATGCCCCGGTCGAGGCTTCATGTTTTTCCCTCTCCAGGGCCCTCTGGTATCTCAATGCCTGGAGATCCTCGGTTTCTTTCGCTTTTCCTTCCGCTTTAGCCTTTGCCTCCGCGTCTGCCTTGGCTTTGGCATCTGCCTCTGCCTTGGCTTTGGCATCTGCTTCTGCCTTGGCCTTTGCATCTGCTTCTGCCTTGGCTTTGGCCTCCGCCTCTGCCTTGGCCTTCGCTTCCGCCTCTGCCTTGGCTTTGGCATCTTCCTCGGCTTTGGCTTTGACAGCGGCTTCATCCCCTGCCTTGGGCTTTGCCTCAACGACCTTCTTTTCCTTCTTTGGCTCAGGAGCAGGCTTTTCCGCTTTCTTTTCCGGCTTGGGAGCGGCCTCTTTTTTCTCGGCTTTGGCCGCCTTTGGTTTCGGGGCGGCTTCCGGTGCACCAAAATCCAGATTAGGTTCGGGCGAAAGGGAAACAAGGTCTACGTCCTGGGCCTCCAAACGCTTTGAGATCTCTTGGACGTCACCGGCTGTTCCACCGTTCATCATCAGGTCAATAAAGGCACGCGTCATACGTACGGTTTCAGGGTGCCTCAGAATCACCACATTCGATCCCGCCATGAGAAACGTCACAGCCGCGGTCGCCTCCATGAGTATGGGCCGCTTTTCGGGATCACCTAATGTGGGCGCTTCTTCAATGCCCTGGCCGGCCTCCTTGCACTTCCAGACCTCGTTTCCCACATTATTGATCATGGGGACCTGTAGCTTGTCGTCTTCCTGGGTCAGGGCAGCCATTGTGATGCGTTCCATTACGGAATAGCTGTATTCCAGGCCATACCCTAGTCCACCGGTCGTGGGATCCACTATAATCTTGTTGCTCTGAACCCCGAGGTTACCAAGTAAAATGTTCAACTGCTTTGCGAGGTTTACGTCAATTGGTGAAGATGATATAATGGAGTGACCATAACCAAGTGCGCTGGCACCCACTCCCTTGTGGTTTCCTTCTTCGACCGGCCCCAGAGCAAGGTTTTTTCCTTCACACTTCTCTGAGATAGCCTTAAGGACCTCTTCATCCTTCTGGTTGTTTGCCGTACCCCACAACAACACGGGTACATCAACCGCATCCGCTACCTTTTTGGCCACTTCCGCGGCCTCTTCCGCACCCCTGTCCATGCCATTGGGGTCCGTACTCTTGAGCTGAAGCACGATCATGTCTGCGCCGTATTCATCCACACATTTCTTGGCCCAGGCATCGGGCGAGGAAAGAACATCCTTAAATGGCTCAACCGCCGCTGCCGGCCATTCCTCGGAAGGATCATAATCCCATATTTCCATGGCAATCTTCGGGGGATTGGGCATTTTCCCTTCAAATAGATGAAATGGGTATGAATTTTCCCCTCCTAACGTAACAGCGCCACTACCCGTTCCAACCGTGGTTTCCCCTATTTCTCCGGAATAGGGCTGTTCAGGAATTTCAAAGGCCAATTTTTCTACCTCCTTCTTTTTCCGATTTGTATATTACTGTTAATAAATGTGTGGCAAAAAACGCTTTTCCACACGCCATAAAACCAAAACAAAAATAACAAAATGATTCCGTTCCTTGTATTCTATAGAGCCTTTAAGGAAGGTCCATTAAAGGTTATTGTGAAAAATAGAACAAAGAGCGACAAAAAATTTTCCTCTCAAACTGAAGAGGATTTTAAAACGCCAAAATAGATGAATATACATTCACTTGTCAAGTAGTTTTTTGAGTAATCTTGCAGGTTTTCTTCATTTTGTGCACATCCAATATATTGTACTATTTAAGAAACGTATACAATATACAGACATTACGCCCCGAATATTTTATCGAAGATCTCATAAGCCGCGACGAGGGCCTTATTGTTTTTTTCGAGTTCTGTTGTTGGCCTTCCGTTCAGGTCAAATTCCTGCACTTCAAGATCCTCCGGAACCATTCCGACAAGATCCAAATTATAATCCTTAACCGCGTTCAAGATGGCCTGGTTCTGTCCCTCCTTTGCCTGATTCAAAATCAACAGCTTTCGAGCTATATTCAGGCTCAGTTGTTCCGTCAATTCCACAATTCTCGCCGCTGCCTGAATCCCCCTGCGAGTGGGATCGGATACAACAAGGAGGATTTCAATATCATTGGTTGTAAGCCGGCTGATATGTTCCATGCCGGCTTCATTGTCAATAACCGAGTACGCATAATTATCTATCAATTTATCTAAGAATTGCGTCAAAAGTGAATTGGCGGCGCAATAACACCCTGAACCTTCAGGTCTCCCCATGACGATCAGGTCAAATCCCGTTGATTCGACAACGGCCTGTTGTGTCTTCATTTCTATAAAAAGGTCCTTTGTCATGCCATTTGAAAAACCCTTCTTCATTTCCTCCCTTGCACCGCCCAAGGTCTCCTC
>DAOUXC010000306.1 GCA_030666795.1 Desulfobacteraceae bacterium | reverse complement strand
GTTTTCATCGCGAAATATACCGGGAAATCAGGACAAAGACAGGTGAAGATTACCCGGTGTTTATAAAGATCGGGGTCCGGGATGGGTTCGCGGGAGGGCTTGAGTTTAAAGAGGGAAAAGAGGCGGCCGGGCTCATGGCCGAATGGGGGTTCGATGCCCTGGAGATCAGTTCGGGATTGAGAGGAAAATATTATGAAGAAACAGAATTTCGAACCAAAATAAATCGAATTGAACGTGAAGGCTACTTTCGCAAATGGTGTAAACAGATAAAAGACGAAGTGAACGTGCCGGTTATGATGGTCGGCGGCCTCAGGACACCCGAACTCATGGCAGAGGTCATTCAAAAAGGCGAGGCGGATTTTATCTCTTTATGCAGGCCTCTTATAAGGGAACCCGGGATTATTAATGAGTGGGAAAGCGGTAATCTTCAAAGACCCGCATGTATATCATGCAATAAGTGCTATGAGGCACTCGTAATAGGAGAGCCCCTTCATTGTGTCGTCAAAAAGAATGAAGAGACCGGTTGAGAACTTTTCGCCCTCGAATCCTCGACCTGCTCCTTTTGATACTCCTCTTTAACTCACATAATGAACAACCTCGCCGCAGAGCAGAGGGGTATCAGATGTCATGCCGGACCTGATCCCCGGTAATCACGTGATCTGTGACCGGCATGCAGTTTAGACTTCTGGATTCCGGCTTTCGCCGGAATGACGGCTCGCCGCCCCGCGAGCGGGATCTGCGCTTGGCTCCGACAAGCGGCGGGGAATTAGGCCCTAAATGATTAAAAATGGATCACCAGTCATAAGACTCTCGCTCTATTACGGTTGCAACGCCCTGACCGCCGCCGACGCAGGCATTGGCGCAACCGTAACGACCGTTTTTTGCCTGCAGGATGCGGGCCAGGGTGCCCACGAGCCGGGCGCCCGTGGCTCCCAGTGCATGGCCTATGGCTACACCGCCTCCCATAACATTTACCTTTTCCTCATCTATCCCGAGTTCTTTGATGCAGTTCAGGGCCACTATACTGAAAGCCTCATTGATCTCCCAGAAATCCATATCAGAGGCCTTAAGCCCCGCCTTGTCCAGGGCCATCTTGCTGGCCGGAACAGGACCGGCCCCCATTATGGTCGGGTCTACACCTGCAAAGCCGATAGAACGGACTGTGCATAAGGGCTTAATGCCCTTCTTTTCCGCGGTCTCTTTGGACATGAGCACCATTGAGACGGCCGCGGCGTTCAACGGGGAAGAGTTCCCAGCGGTGATAACACCGTCCTTTTTAAAGGCGGGTCTGAGACCGGCCATGCCTTCCAATGTGGCATCCGTCCTCACGGCCTGGTCCCTGTCCACGGTCATGACCGTGCCGTCAGCCTGCTCGGCTTCTATGGGCAGAATTTCTCCGTCAAAGAAACCCTCGGCCTGAGCCTTGGCAGCCATTTGATGGGAACGGGTTCCCCAGCGGTCCATGTCCTGTTTGGTATGATCCGTCATGGAGAAAAGCTTCTCAGCGGTGAGCCCCATGTTCATGACTGTCATCATGTCCCAATGCCGGTAAGAGGGGTCGGCAAACAGGGACGCGTTCGGGGATATCGCCCCCCTTTCATAGGTCCATCCACCCATGGGAACACGGGTCATATGCTCATACCCTCCCACCAATACGATGTCCGCAAAACCCGCGGCGATCTCAAGAAAACCTATGTGAATACAGGCCATGGCAGACCCGCACTGCTGGTCCACGAATTTTGCGGGAATTGTTTCCGGCAGGTTGGCCTGGAATATGGGAAGACGGCCGCCATATGCCCACTGTTCACTGACGGCAGTGGCGCATCCAACGAGAAAATCATCTATCTCTTTTGGTTCAATGCCGGTCCTTGTTATAACCTCGGGAAGCAGTTTGGCAAGTAACTCATCGGCTCTCATCCTGTTGAACCAGTCCCTGGCCGGGTCGTTGGGCCTTGACCGTGATTGAGCCGTCCTCAGATACCCAGCAATAACTACATCTTTCATAGCAAAACCTCCTTCATAGTAGAGTTTTCTCTTACTCAGGAAATCATTTCGCCCGCACTTCTCAGATGATCCTGAAAAACGCCTCATCAAAATCCGGCTTGCCTTCGTATCTCTGCATGAAAAAGCCAGGCAGTTGATCAATATTTTCGAAAAGGGCCGGGTTCACCTCTATCCCTGCCTTGTGCAGGGCCTTTACAATATCCTCCGTCTTCGGAGGGCATCCCTTGATCGGTATCATCTCCTGGATATCGGGATTATCCTTGTTGGCCTGGTACATGCACTTGCCCACTAAGATGGTCTTTTTCATGCCCGGTGTGGGCTTCATCATCTTTCCTGTCAGTACCTCCACGTCCTCCCATGGCTGGCCCTTCCACGCATTACGGATAGAGGTGAGGATCAGGCCGTTCACGCCTGAGCAGTAAGTGCACATGGAGAGATCGTATTTTTGATAGGTGAGACCCTTGATTCCCTGCTTAGCCAGGGGAAGGGGCATTGTGCCGGTATCGCTTTCGGAATAGACAAAATCGTATTCGTGGCGCGCACCGAAATTTTCAGGACTTTCACCCACCAGTTCAACATCTGAGAGGTCAAGGGGTCTGCCGCAGTTGCGGGCCGCATTGACCAGATAAGGGACCTCCGATGGACTGTAACCGAGGACCTTTGCCCCCGCCATATCCGCTGAAAGTATATCCGACGATGCCACCAGCACATTGCTCCTTCTGATCCGTCCGTCAAAGCTGGGTCCCCTCTCATTGGTGTAGATACCGTCTAAAAGGGCAAACACTGGAGGCAGCCCGCGAAAAAGCCTTGCTACCATGTAATTGAGGTCCTTTTCAGGGTCGGCGCTGTGGCATTTCTTTCTGGAATTTATGTTTATGACACCTTTAAGGTTTTTGATCGCAAGGCTCACTACGGTCTGGTTATGGGTCTTGAGCACTGGCAGGTCCACTACAAAATCGCTGTGGAGGATATCGGTATTGAATTTCAATGCCACGCCCTCTCCCAGATCCACCTCTTCAAAGGGCCGCTCGAACACATTGATATATTTAACGCCGAAGCGTTTCTTCAGCACACCATATCCAAGGGTCTCGAAGGCGTGCGCGGGGGTCTCTTTGTCCTTTGGATTCATGGTGACGGTCCCCTCCCCGATGGTAATGTCATCGATCCCCCTCTCCTTAAGAAGGACCACCATGTCTTCAACCACCCGGGAGGTTGTAATAACGCCCCACTTGGGAAACGGCACAAACCTGGTCCAGAATACTATATTGGGTTTAATAAAAACCTTTGAACCTGATGGGAGGCGGTCCAGACCCCGGGACAGCTCAACGGCCTTACGGACCGATTCCAATGGTTTCTCGTAACGGACAATGGCTACTTTTGACTTATTCATGCTGAACCTCACATATCTTTAGTGAAAATAATAAGAGGCATTGCCATAAAGGCGGTAAGGGCTCCGATCGATTAACCTTTCGTTTTAGGGGTTATTCTCTTCTGTTTTTTTGCTTTCGAGGAGATTTTGTCATGTTTGTTCGCTTCCTCGGGCTCCAACCTGATATGAAGATTCCAACCCCGTGTTTCTTCTCCCCTTTGAATCCCTTTTGTAATCATATCTGTCAGGGGATCGGCATATTGAGTGAGATCTTTCGGCTTTCCCAGTAGAAGCCATCTGATAACGATGTTTTCCATGGTCCCCAGGATCACCTGACGAACCAGATAGGGATCTGTGTCGGGCCGGAATTCACCTGAGCCTATACCCTCTTCTATGACAGTAAGGATTCCGCGGAATCCCTCTCGAATTATCTGATATTCCTCGGTCTCTAAGAATTTGCGGTTCTGTTTAAGGACCAACATGACCACGGATGCATAATCAGGCTCATTTTGATAGAACCAGAGGTAATGATAGATAATGGCGCGAATCTTGTTGCCTGCTCCGCGAATAAACTTGAGGTAACCCTTCATTCTCTCCATTCCCTTGCGCGTTGTTTCCCGGGGGATGGAAAAAAGGAGTTCCTCCTTAGTGGAAAAATATTCATAGATGGTTGCATCAGAAAGACCGGCTTCCCGGGCAATTTCCGAGATAGTGGCTTCATGAAACCCCTTCTTTGCGAAAACTTTCCCTGCCGCCTCAAGGATCTGTTCTTTACGGGCTTTCAATCTCTTTTGACTGGGCATTTGAATTTCCCCTTGCCTCAAGGGCTCAAAAGTTAATTCGGTTAATCAACAAAAAACGATTCCTTCATCTCTACGGTTAACCCGTCTTCCTCCATCAGTCGCCTGCTCAACCCTTCTATTTTAGGGAGTTCGTAATGGAAAAAAAACCTGAATGCATAGAACTTGCCATGGTAGAAGAGGGTCTCCCTTTCTGAAAGTTCTTTTTCCAAGGCCTTTTGAACAAACAAGGCCTGGATAAGCCATTGCCAGGCAACAGAGACAATTCCAAAAAACTCCAGGTAAAGGGTGGCATCCGCCAGAAAATATTCCGCCTTTTGCTTGAGCCCCAGTTGGACC
>DAOUXC010000126.1 GCA_030666795.1 Desulfobacteraceae bacterium | reverse complement strand
TATGTCGGTGAGGATTTTGAGCGCTCCGTGGCCTAGGAGGCTGTCCGAGAATGGCTTCGTCGCGAGACCGAGCGAAAACTTCGAGGGCAAGTCGAAGATCCCGGACTTTGAGCGGGGGCGGCAAGGCCAAAACTACCGGAGACGTAGCATTAGCCTACATTGAGGGCGTTTTGGGCTTGCCAACGCAGATCCCCGGTATTTATAGCCGGTCGTAGCAGAAGCCTATTCTCGGACAGTCTCCAAGAACACTCCCGGCCCGGATCCAGGCCAGGCCTACTTTACTTCCACAACGAGCAGCGTCAAATCGTCGAAGGAGAGTTCCCCTTTGCACCAATCAGCCACATCATCAACAAGGCATTGAACTAAGCCTGCCGCGGTGAGATGACCATTTG
Source organism: Desulfobacteraceae bacterium (assembly GCA_030666795.1). Classification (GTDB taxonomy): domain Bacteria; phylum Desulfobacterota; class DSM-4660; order Desulfatiglandales; family Desulfatiglandaceae; genus JAIOSR01. The sequence goes on along the minus strand of DAOUXC010000126.1, from coordinate 8,766 downwards.
TCTCAACACACTGTTCAAAACGCTCGTGTCCGAATCTTTCCCCGTCATGATTGGTCGCATCCGGCAAACCGTCACTGTACAGCACCAGCCGGTCATCCGGTTGAAGTTGGAAGGTATGCTCTTTAAGTTCCAACTCCTCCACCATACCCAGGAAACGCCCGGTACTCGTCAAATACTCGACAGGCTGCCCGGGGCGAAAAAGCAGGGGCTGCTCATGTCCCGCACGAACATAGGTTAACAGACCGCTCGGCCGGTGCAGCACACCATAAAAGGCTGTTATAAACACATCCATGGAAGGCGCTACCCTCATTAAATACTTATGCACCGATTCGGCCACGACCGACGGAGATAAAGAGCGGCGCGCTTCCGTAAAAAAAAGAGTCCGTGCCACACCCATCAGCATGGCCGCATGTATCCCTTTATCCGCCACATCGGCAATTAACAGGCCGACATTTTCGTCATCCAATGGAATAACATCATAAAAATCGCCGCCAACCACCCGCGCCGGCTCCAGATGCGCAACAAAACTATAGTCTGAATACTGTGGCAGATCACCCGGCAATAAACTCCTCTGTACGTCCCCAGCCAGTTTCAACTCATGTTCCATCCTTTTCTTTTCAACCAGTTTTACCTGAGCGGCCTTTAATTCATCATATGCATCCTGTAGCTCTTTGTTTATCTCCCGCAGATCATTTATGGCCAGATCATCCAGACGGCGCATCGACGCAAGAATATGTTTTGAAAGTGCAAAAGCCACAATAGGACTTTCTTTTACGAGGCTATTGAATACATCCTTTGTCACCTCCAACACGGTTGTATCACTCATGGTCGTAGAAGACGCCATGCGCGGTCTATCATCAATCAATCCCACTTCGCCGAAATATTCATTGGGTCCATGCATACCAAGGAGACGTGATTCACCGTTTTCCAGCTTTTGAGATGAAGCAACACGTCCCTTGACAATAATGTAAAAAGTCTCCTCAATCTCACCCTGATGACACAATTTTGTCTTGGGAGGATAGGTCTTCAAACGGGCCACTTCCTTTAAGGTATTGAGGGTGTTTGACTCCAGCTTGTTTTCAAATGTTTCCTGTAAAATTTGAGTAAAAGCCATTTTTTCACCTTTATTATTTCTCGGAATTACTAATGTTCCAGCTCTACCTTCAACTCTCTTGTCATCAGGTCTCTAACTGCCTTTTGAGGATTTTTGCCATTATAAAGGATATGATAAACCTGGTTGCTGATCGGTAGTTCAACTTCCATTTTTTTGCCTAATTCATAGGCGGAACGGGCAGTCTTGATGCCCTCTGCCACCATGTTCATGCTCCCGGTAATTTCCTCAAGACTCATACCTTTGCCCATCTTGAGGCCCACGGTCCTGTTTCTGCTAAGATCCCCCGTGCAGGTAAGTACAAGGTCTCCAATGCCTGCCAGACCAGCCAAGGTCAGCGGGTTGGCGCCCATGGCCACGCCTAAACGGGTAATTTCGGCCAGGCCCCTGGTAATCAGCGCAGCCCTTGCGTTATGTCCCATATGCAATCCGTCGGCCGCACCGGCCCCAATGGCAATGACATTTTTGAGCGCACCGGCGACCTGCACACCGGCCAGGTCCTCGCTGATATAGACCCTGAAGTATTCCGTGTAAAAAAGCTCCTGCAATCTCTCCGCATGGGCCAGATCACGGCAGGCAATGGTTACGGCAGTGGGATATTCTTTGTACACCTCTTTGGCAAAGCTGGGTCCTGCCAGGCAGCCGAACCGTTCCATATAATCATTAGACAGGACGCTTTCAGCCACCTGGGACATGATCATCAGGGTCTTATTTTCAATACCCTTGGTTGCTGCCATAAGAGACATGCTCGGCTTTAAATAGGGCTTCATATTGTTAAGCACATCCCTGAAAACATGAGATGGTACCACCAGCAGAACCAATTCCTTATCATTCAGCGCTTCTTCATAAGACAAAACAGGGTTAAGTCCGGGAACCAATTCCATGCCGGGCAGGAAGATCTGGTTTACCCGACTCGTTCTTATCTGTTCAAAAACCTCTTTTTCCCTGACCCACAGGTCTACCTGGTGACCTTTCCCTGCCAACAGGTTGGCAAGGGTCGTTCCCCAGCTCCCGGCTCCGATAACAGCAATTTTGGAAAGTTTATGTGTGGTCACGAGCTGTGCCTTGTCCATTATTCCTCTTCCATAAGCCTTGCAACGCCCACCACCTTTTCGCCCTCTCCCAGATTGATCAGCCTTACCCCCTGGGTGTTACGGCCAATCACCGAGATATCCACCACTCTCATCCTTATTATCTTCCCGTGCCCGGTAATTATCATCAATTCATCCTGATCGGTAACCTGATACGAATATACCACAGGACCGTTTCTTTCGGTAGCCTTAATGGTCAGAATACCCTTTCCTCCCCTTGACTGGGTCCGATATTCCTCGGTTCTGGTCCTTTTACCATAACCGTTTTCCGTGACCGTCAGGATGGTAGCGCCTTCCTTCAGAATCTCCATGGCCACCACCTCATCTTTAGGTTCCATCCTTATCCCGATGTTGCCTGCAGCCACCCTTCCCATGCCCCTCAGATCGGACTCGCGGAACCTGATCGATTTACCCTGCCGGGTGGCAAGGAAGATATCCTGTTCCCCACTGGACACCCTGACACTGATCAGTTCATCCTCCTCCCTGATTTTAAGGGCCACAATGCCACCTGATCTCGGATGGCTGTAAGAATCCAGTTCGGTCTTCTTAACCAGACCCTTTCTTGAGGCCATGACCACATATCTGCCCTCTTCAAAGTCCTTGATCGAGAGAATGGTTGCCACGCGTTCCCCCTTTTTCAGGTCCAGGAGATTGACGATTGCCTTTCCCTTTGACATGCGCCCGGCCTCGGGGATCTCATGGACTTTCTTCCAGTAGACACGTCCCTTGTTCGTGAAAAAGAGGAAATAGTCGTGTGAAGAGGCCACAAACAGGTTCTCCACAAAATCTTCCGCCTTGGGTTTTACACCCGTCATGCCTTTTCCACCCCGGCGTTGTGCCCTGTACAGGCTGATGGGGCTCCTCTTGATATATCCCTGATGGCTGATTGTCACCACCATTTCTTCCTGGGCAATCAGGTCTTCTAAATCAATGTCTCCCTGGTCCTCAAGAATCTCGGTCCTGCGCTCGTCTCCATATTTATCCCTAATCTCCGTTATCTCTTCCTTGATAATCTGGAGCACCATGGCCTGGCTCTCGAGAATCGCCTTGAACCTGGCTATATTCTTGATCAGGTCCTGGTATTCGGCATTGATTTTTTCCCTCTCAAGACCCGTCAGCCTTTGTAATCTCATATCCAGAATTGCCTGGGCCTGAAGGTCCGAGAGGTCAAAATCCGATATAAGCCTGGCCTTTGCATCTTTGGGGTCAGACGATGACCGTATTAACTCGATCACATCATCCAAAAAATCCAGGGCCTTTTTAAGTCCTTCAAGTATATGTGCCCTCTCTTCCGCCTTCCTGAGATCATAAATGGTCCTTCTTATTATAATTTCCCGGCGATGGGCCACAAAGTGTTCCAAAACCTGTTTTAGCGTTAAGATCTGTGGCCGGCCATTCACAATGGCCAGAAGGATTATTCCGAAAGAGGTCTCCATCTGGGTAAATTTGTACAATCGATTGAGGATTACCAGGGCCTTTCCATCCCTTTTCACATCTATCACGACCCGCATCCCGTCCCGGTCAGATTCATCCCGAATATCGGAGATACCATCAATTTTCTTTTCTTTTGCCAACAATGCTATTTTCTCTAAGAGTTTGGCCTTATTCACCTGATACGGTAACTCTGAAATCACAACCCTTTCCCTGCTTTTTCCAACCTTCTCCACAAAGGCCCTGGCCCTGATCTTAATGATACCCCTTCCTGTTCTGTACGCCTCAAAGATTCCCTTTCTTCCTAAGATAAAGCCGGCCGTTGGAAAGTCCGGGCCGGGGACAATCTTCACCAGTTCGTCCTGATCAATGTCAGGTTCATCAATTACCTTTATAATCGCATCACAGATTTCGGTCAGGTTATGCGGCGGGATATTGGTTGCCATGCCCACGGCTATTCCGGAAGATCCGTTCACGAGCAGGTTTGGTATGCTGGTGGGCAGGATAGCAGGTTCTAAAAGGGAGTCATCATAGTTGGGGTTAAAATCAACCGTCTCCTTTTCAATATCCGAAAGAAAATCCTGGGCAAGTCGGGTCATCCTTACTTCCGTGTACCTCATGGCGGCAGGAGGGTCGCCATCCACTGACCCGAAATTTCCCTGGCCATCTACCAGGGGATATCTCAGAGAGAAGTCCTGGGCCATGCGCACAATGGTGTCATATACCGCGGCGTCACCGTGCGGATGATATTTTCCGATCACGTCGCCTACCACCCTCGCAGACTTCTTAAACGGCCGGTTAAAATAGTTCTTAAGGTCTTGCATGCCGAACAATACGCGCCTGTGGACCGGCTTCAGGCCATCCCGAATATCGGGCAGAGCCCTACCTACGATCACGCTCATAGAATATTCGAGGTAAGATTTTTTCATCTCTTCTTCTATTTTGACGCTATGAGCTTTCAAATCCGCAATCATTATTTATTCTCCGTAATAAAAACGCTCAACGGCCTTATATGTCCAACTCCGTCACTTCCAATGCGTTATTCTGGATAAATTCCCTTCTGGGCTCCACTTTGTCCCCCATAAGGATGGTGAAGATATCATCGGTTTCAACCAAATCACCTACCTTCACTTTTAGCAAAGTCCTTTTTTCGGGATCCATGGTCGTCGTCCACAGTTGCGCGGGATTCATTTCCCCGAGGCCCTTATACCTTTGAATACCCAGACCTTTTTTCGCCCTTTCCATGAACTCATTTAAAAGCTGCTGAGCATCATCTATCCTCTTTTTTTCACCGTCTCCCGTGACGGTTACAGCCCCTTGGTTCAACTCCTTAAAATCCTTAAATATTCCCATTAACTGCCTCAGTTCGGGTGAGGACAAAAACTCCCAGTTTACAACGGATGTCTGGCCCCCGTTATGCGTTTCCGTCACAAGAAATTCGTAATATCCATCCTCTTCGTCCTGGTGAATGTCTCTTACCTCAAATCCGTTTTCATTAAGTCTCTCAAAAAGTCCCGACATAAATGACTCATCTTTAAAAAGACCCCTGTCTTTTGGACCCTGGGACGCAAGAAACTCAACAAATCTAGGGCTATAACCCCTTCTTGACAGCTTATTAAGGCTCTCGTAGAATTTTATTACACCATTGAGAAGCCTTGCAAGCCTTTGACCTGAAATCTCTTCATTGTTTTCCAGGATGATTTTTTCTTTATCTGTAATACGCTTTAAAAGGAGTTCATTAAGACCTTCTTCATCTTTGAGATATAACTCCTTTTTTCCGGACGACACTCTGTAAAGGGGCGGCTGGGCAACATACAGGTACCCGTTGTCTATAAGCTCCGGCATTTGTCTGAAAAAAAACGTCAAAAGCAGCGTCCTGATATGGGCACCGTCAACGTCCGCATCGGTCATGATGATGACCTTGTGGTATCTCAGAGAGTTGATATTATACTCATTATCCCCGATCCCCGTGCCCAGGGCAGTTATCAGGGTTCGAATCTCTTCGCTCGATATCATTTTGTCAAAACGGGCCTTTTCTACGTTGAGAATTTTTCCCTTTAGCGGCAATATTGCCTGATTTCTCCGGTCCCTTCCCTGTTTTGCGGAACCGCCTGCCGAATCTCCCTCTACAATAAAGATCTCACTATGACTCGGATCCCTTTCCTGACAGTCAGCCAATTTTCCCGGTAATGAGTGGTCCGAAAGAACGCCTTTTCGCCTCGCAAGTTCCCTGGCCTTTCTTGCGGCCGCCCGAGCCCTGGCCGCATCAATTACCTTGGAAAGGACTGACTTAATAACCCCTGGATTTTCTTCGAAAAAGCTGCCTAATCCATCGTTAACCAAATTTTCAACAAGACCCTTTACATCGCTGTTTCCCAATTTTGTCTTTGTCTGTCCCTCAAATTGGGGTTCCGGAAGCTTGACGCTTATAACGGCTGTTAATCCTTCCCTCACATCATCCCCGGACAACTTCTCCTTGAAATTTTTCGACAGATTGGAGTTTTGAAGATACAGATTTATACTCCTGGTCAACGCTGATTTAAACCCTACAAGATGGCTCCCGCCTTCCGTAGTATTAATATTGTTTGCAAAGGTAAACAAACGCTCTTTATATGAATTATTGTACTGTAGTGCTATCTCAATTATCACACGGTTTTTCTCGCCTGAAATATATACCGGTTTTTTGTGAAGGACTTCTTTATTCTTGTTTATATATTCTACAAAGGACTTTATTCCGCCCTCATAAATAAAATCCTTCTTTTTACCTGTAGTTTCATCCGATATCTTTATTCTTACCCCTTTTGTAAGAAATGCGAGTTCCCTCATCCTTCTCGCCAAGGTTTCAAAATCGAATTCAACACTTTCAAATATCCCGGGATCCGGCATAAAATGTATTTTTGTTCCTCTTTTTTTTATCTCACCCCTTATCTCAATCTCGTTTTTCGTATTCCCTCTTTCATAGCGCTGAAAATATATCTTCCCGTCCCTGTATACTTCCGCGTCGAGGTACTCGGAAAGCGCATTAACCACGGATACGCCTACACCATGAAGACCACCGGCCACCTGATAGGTCTTATTATCAAACTTGCCACCAGCGTGTAGTTTGGTCATAACAACCTCTAAAGCCGGCATCATTTCAGTTTCATGCATATCCACCGGAATGCCTCGACCATTATCTGACACAATCACGCTGTTATCACTCAGAATTTGAATATCAATACGGTCACAGTATCCTCCCATTGCCTCGTCAATACTGTTATCCACCACCTCATATACGAGATGATGCAGTCCCTCGGTACTTGTATTTCCTATGTACATGGCCGGTCTTTTACGAACCGCCGTCAAACCCTCTAAAACCTTTATATCAGAAGCAACATATGCCCTTTTTTCGTTTTTCATAATTAAAGCCTCATTGGCATTATCAACCCTAAAAAACCCTTATCAGCATCACCTTTCAATATACATGGTTTTGATTCATCAATAAAACCTAATAATACAAATTCACTTTCCATAGATTGAAGGGTATCAATAAAATACCGGGGGTTGAATCCGGCTTCCAGACGCTCTCCCCTGTATTCAACCTGCATATTTTCCTGTGCCTCACCAAGATCAGGGTTCGTGGAAACCATTTCCATTGTATCGTTTTCAATGGCTATCTTGACGGCCCTGTATCGTTCGTTGCTTAATATAAGCATCTTCCTCATGGCTTCCAGTAGAGATATTTTGTTAACTTTAATGGAATACTTTTCTTCTTTGGGTATTACTGCGTGATAATCAGGAAATTTTGCTTCAAGTAACCGCATCACTATCAATGCATTATCTTTCTTTGCAACACAATTCTTCTGTTTAAATCCAATCTGGACGGGACCTCCCTCAGATGCCAGTTTATTTAATTCCGACATGCCCTTTTTGGGTATCATTACCCCGCTGCCTAAATCCAAAGAATCTATTTTTATTAAATCTTTATCAATCATTGATAACCTATGCCCGTCTGTTGCAACCATCCTTAAAAAACCACCCCCCTCATTATCCACCTTTTCCGTAAAAACTCCGGAAAGCTTAAATCCGGCCTCCTCAACGGTTACGGAATAAATGGTCTTGTTTATCATTTCAGACAGAATCTCTCCGTCCACTTCAACCATGGAAACGTCCTCAGGTTCAATAAACGATGGATACTCATCAGCGGCCAAACACGCCAGATCAAATCTTGCCAGCCCGTCTGATAAAAATACCCAATTGTTCTCTTTTTCCTTTATTTGAAAATTGTCTTTGGTACTTTCTTTTAGAATTTCAAAGAGTTTCCTTCCTGATACAGTTATACTTCCTTCTTTTACAATATCCGCAGGGATGGTTTGTTTAAATCCAATTTCCAGATCGGTTGCTGATAGAGAAATGTTTTTTCCGCTTGCCGTCAAAAGGATGGTCGAAAGAATCGGCATATTGCTTTTTCTTTCTATTATACTTTGAACCCTTGAGACACTCTTCAATAGTTGTTCCCGATCAATTCTTATTTCCATTTTTACCTCCAGAAATGTTCCTTTCATTCCCTTTATATTTATTATTAGTATAAATATTTAATTATAAAAGTAATAACAGATGCAGGTTAAATTGTGGAATACTAAACTATCTTATTATAATGACACATAAAAATTATAGTATTTTTTTGAATTTTTTTATATTTTACTGACATAAAGAAGTCTACTAAAAGTACGGCAACCGATTACTGACAACTATTGACAGACTTATAAAAAGTCCATCAATGCCGTACGGCGAAAAGGGTTGAATATTTATTAAGGGCATAAAAAAGATTCTTAATTATAATAAAAAGTTCTGCAGTTTATTAATGTCATTTAAAATACCTTGCTTTTTGTTTTTTCCCTTTTCTATTCGTTTTACCGCATAAATGACGGTGGAATGGTCCTTATTGCCAAATGCCCTGCCTATATCTTTAAAAGATAAATCCGTCAGTTTCCTGCACAGGTACATGCCAACCTGTCTTGGATAAGAAAAGTCCCGACTCTTTTTGTTTGATAACAGGTCGGATATGCTTATATTGAAATATTCCGCAATGATTTTCTGTATATCATTTACGTTTCTCTGATAAATATTTGTATTTTTAATAATAGACTTAAC
>DAOUXC010000049.1 GCA_030666795.1 Desulfobacteraceae bacterium | reverse complement strand
TAACCCATTGAAATGACGAAGGCCTCCCGACAGTCACTCGGAAAAGACCTCATAACCCTTTCCCTTTAAACACAATTTATTACCCTCATATTCTTGTGAGTAGCCAGAATAGATAACAGTCAAACATAGATCCTTCAATTCATTTTGCGTAAGAAGACAAAGGAAACATATCTAATGTGCCGAAGCACGTCTTGCGCCGCTGCTTTGCTTTTTCTTTTTGAAGACTTTCTGAATCTGGACGGACCTGCCATCAAGTTTCGCGTTATTGAAGCCTTTCCGGACCTTTTTGGCAGAACTTTTTTCGACTTCGAAAAATGAAAATTCCCGATTCAGCTCTATCCCGCCGATCATGCTCGACCGAATACCTGCCTGGTCGCAGACAAGACGAACAATAGCTCCCTCATTGATCTTATCAAGCCTGCCGACACTTATAAAAAAGCGCTCTGTCTTTTTTCCCCTGAGACGGTTTTTTCTATTTACAGGTCTTAAAACGGATGCTTTTTTAGATTTCTTTCCGGGATTAGTCTTGACATTGATATCCCCGGCATCGCGATAGTATTCAAGAAACCGGTTAAACTCCGCTGATACAAAACGCTTTATCAGCTCATCCTTGTCAAACCCTCCCAGGGCATCGTAAACAGCGGGAAGATAATCCGCTATCTCCACATGGTTCACATCGGTTTGAACGATCTTCTCCACCAGACCAAAAAGCTGTTTTTCACATATGGCCCGGCCGTTCGGTAATTTACCAAATTCGAATGTGATATTTCGTTTCTTTTCAATCTCCTTAACCCGACGCGTTTCCTTCATGTTTATCAGGGCTATTGAAGCACCGGACTTACCGGCACGCGCGGTCCTTCCGCTGCGATGTGTATATGTTTCCGCCTCATCGGGCAATCTGTAATGTATTATATGGGTGATATCATCTACATCCAGACCCCTTGCGGCGACATCTGTCGCCACAAGAATCCGGACATTCCGTTGCCTGAACCTGCGCATCACATAATCACGCTGGGCCTGTGACAGATCGCCATGAAGTGCTTCGACCTGATACCCGTCCTGCATGAGTGATTCGGCTACAGCCCGGGTTTCTTTCCGTGTTCGGCAAAAAACCAGGCCGAAAATATCGGGTGTATAGTCTATGATCCTTTTCAGACCATGATACCTGTCCTTTTCGTGAATGAGGTAGCATGTATGCGCTATGTTTTCAGGACTGCTGATTTTTCCGCCCACAGTCACCTCCACCGGATCGGTAAGATAATTACGGGCTATGGAAACAACTCCCTTTGGTATGGTTGCCGAAAAAAGCCATACCCTCCTGTTTCCCGGAATCTTCTCCAGGATGCTGTCAATATCTTCCTGAAAACCCATGTTCAGCATTTCATCAGCCTCGTCCAGAATGGTATACGTAACCTCAGAGAGCTTGACTGCCTTCCGGTTTATAAGATCCAGCAGCCTGCCCGGAGTCGCGACTATAATACGTGCCCCCTTTTTGATCTGGCTTACCTGGTTTGAAATGCTTACTCCGCCGTAAACAGCTACAATATGTATGCCTTTCATGTGAACGGCAAATTTTTTCAGATCACCCGTAATCTGCATACACAGTTCCCTTGTCGGACACATCACGAGTCCCTGGGGCCTGGGAAGAGCCATATCAACACCCTGAATCAAAGGCAGTCCGAACGCGGCGGTTTTTCCCGTACCCGTCTGGGCAAGCCCCACAAAATCCCTTTCACCTGACAGAAGTACGGGGATCGCTTTTTCCTGAATAGGCATCGGATTCTGAAACCCCAACTCTTTAACCGCCTTGATCAGTTCTTTTTTTAGCCCTAATTCCTTGAAGTTCATTCAAATACTCCTTTAAAAAAAATAGCCGGAAGCGGAGACAAGCACCGCTTCCGGCTTATGTTATCCATAAAAAAACGTCCGGCTAAGCCCGGACGCTCATACATTCGAGAATCTCTATCGGCCGGAGGCCCGAATTTTATTTCAGATTCGCTCCAGCCCTCAGAACAGTTTTGACGTTTATACTCTTATTAAAAAAAATTTTCAATCTTTTTAGGGATGTCAAGATTGATGGGCTCGTAAAAGCCCATCAATCCCGCATGGCGGGAGGGCAGGTCTCCGGTTCAGTGAAGGTGGAACCGTTTGAACTTACTGCAAATGTCGGGGGAGGTATAGTCCTTTTCCGCCGGGTGAAAAGGCGCAGAGACAGATCATAGAAAAACGTTGTATGATCAATGACTCTGCTCAGTCCAAAATATCGATGATTGTGCCCAGCATCTCGTCCTTGGTCTTGATGACCGTCAAATTTGCCTCGTAGCCCCTCTGGGTCGGAATGGTCTCAGGGATTTCTTCAGCCAGATCCACATTGGACATTTCCGTTTCCACCTGCTCGTCGTCGATGTATTTCGTCCCGACGGCACCAGGTGTGTCTATCCGGTTGATGTCGACCTCCACGCTACCTCTCTCGCCTTCCTGTAGCAGGGCCCTACTTTTTTTGAATGCTTCGGACTCCACGTTGGCTATGTTATTGGCCGTGACCCCCATCTTGGCCCCAAAAGCCTTAAGGGCCGAGATATTGTTATCCACCGAAAAAATCATCATGGACCTCCTTTATTCGGATTAAGTTGTTTAGCGGGGCGTTGCCGTGGAAAATCGTGGTTTTACAAAAGGCCTGATTGCATGGTTTCAGCAGGTTGTCTTGTGCAGAAAAGAAGGAATTCTTATCGTTAGGCAACCCTGCCGCCATGTCCCCAAAACGGGATTTAGGCCAGTGGCTTTGCGCCCCGCTCTTTCGAGCGGTTTGCCCTTTTCCAACAGCCTATATATCGGCAGGTATGAATGTGAATTTTAGCAAAAAAGATCGTATATCGAAAAAAAGAAATAACCCCGTGAAAAGCCTTTGCTTGACAATTCTTATATATTAGCTATAATATAAAATGAATATCATTCATATTCACTAACCCGTAAATAAATCAACAGCATAACCTTAACCTTTTGGGTATAACCATGAGAAGGGTTTACCAGAGGGAATTGAGTACAAAGCCTCCAAGGGATTTCTATGTCCCTTTGGAGACCTTTTCGTTTGCGGAGGTGAAGTCATGGCCGATATCGAAAATAGTGTTTTAGCTCGATTGTATGAATTGATTAAAAATATGTCTAAAGAAGAACAACGAGCCCTTTTGGACGAGTTGGAAGAAAGGCTGTTTAAAAAGACACGGAAACATGAAAGAAAACCCTTTCTTTCAACTCTAGATTACTCGACCGAGTCCGGGTCATACAGAGATTTTGTAAAAGATATTAGTGTTGAAGGTGTATTTATCGAGACCAATATCCCCTTTTCAGTTGGAGAGGGAATTTCAATGACTTTTCTTCTTCCCGAACATGAGAAAAAGATCAAAATCCATGGGGAGATAGTCCGGATTGATGAACAAGGGATTGGTGTGCAGTTTAAGTCAAGTCAAGTCCAGAAAGAGATAATTAAATCTTTTGTAGACATGGTTTGAGGAATATCGGTCAATTTCAGATAAACGCAATTCGTGTGATTAATCCGCCTGATACCTTTAAATACCGTATAGCAAAGTTCAGCAGTCTGCGAATGGACAAGGAGCGAATGTGCCCTCCGTCATACCGGGACTGTGGCCTCCTGCCCCTGATGCGCTCGTCAGGATAAAAGCCATAATCAGTCCGCCTAAGGGTCCTTTAGCCATATATACCTCCTTTCACCCGGACACATTAATCTCTCACCCCCCTATCTATCGTTGAGGGACCCCCCTATTTTCCCGGTAATACCGGCAATATCTTGCCTGATTCATATATCGAAATCCAGGCATTAAGTCTTGTTAAAAAAAGGGATCTGTGTTTAATAGGGGACATTGTGAAAGCGTCGGCGGGAACCTGGTGTGTCCACCCCTGCTGTTTCAAAATATTGAAAAGGCGGGAGGATTTGTCAATATAGCCAACTAACCAGCAAAAGGGGTCACCCCATGAAGTGTTCCGGCAAGCATCAAGTGTTGCAGTTGTAACTTGAATTAACCTTAGCCACTACTTACATAGTACGTAAATAAAACTGAAGCAGATGGAGAGTGATCCATGCCATACGTAGAAAACGCAGGTGTTCTAATTCACTATCAAGTTGAAGGAAAAGGTTCGCCGCTTGTGCTCCAACACGGTTATACCAGTAGCATTGAGGCCGTGCGAACCTTAGGGTATCCACGTTATCTTGAAGACAGCTACCAAGTCATCCTGATCGATGCTCGAGGCCATGGTTTGAGTGACAAGCCTCATACGCCGGACGCCTACGGACTGGAGAAATCCGTGGGCGATGTTCTTGCTGTCCTGGACGAACTGGACATAAAGAAGGTCCACTTTTTTGGTTATTCCATGGGTGGAATGATCGGTTTCGCTTTGGCCAAATATGCTTCTGAACGCTTGCTCTCTCTGATCTTAGGAGGCGCTCACCCATACGCTGATGACCTCGACTCATTCCATAAAATCGATGGCAAAGACCGGGAGGCGTTCGTGGGTGCTTTAGAAACGCTTATTGGGGAGAGGATGGCGCCGGAGCTGGTTCCGCTTTTATTGGAGAACGACCTTGAGGCTCTCGCCGCCGCGGCCCGACCCCGTCCGAGTATGGAACCCGTTTTGTCGAACATGAAGATGCCGTGTCTACTATTTGCCGGGACAGATGATTCCCGCTACCAGCAGGTTAAGGCTTGTGCCAGGCATATATCTGATTGCAGGTTCGTCAGCTTCCCGGGTCTCGGTCATATTGACTGTTACTTGCGAGTTGACCTGGTTATTCCTCATATCCGGGAATTCTTTAAAGGATTAGAGCTTAAAGGGAAGGCCGAGCAGTAAACTTCAGGAGATTGTCAGAGAATAGGCTCCTGCTGCGATCGGCCAAAAAACGGGAGACTGCCTGTCCGGCACATCGCAGCGCCGCTACGTGCCCTGCCGGGTGGAGGAGATATGGAAAATGGCAAAAGATAAGAAGCGTTATGAAGACCTCAATCAAGTTGTGAAAGACCTGGTATTGAACGCCGGGGCCATCGACGTGGGAGTGGTCACGACCGAGACCCTGGAGGGCGGGCCGCCGTCGACCGATTTGTCGTACGTATTGGATGGCGCCAAGTCGGCCGTAGTTTTCGTCCTGCCGCTGGACCAGGAAAAGATCGAGCGGTTCCTGAAAAAAGAAGACTTTGCCGGGCACTGCCAGGACAACGCCCGCACCAACACCCTTGCAAGCGGTATGGCCCTGGAATTGGCCCGCTTTCTGGAAATGAAGGGGCATGCCGCCGTTCCGGTAGAATCGAACTTCTTCTACAGGAAAGACACGCCTCGGAGTATACTTGACGAAAAACCGACGATTTCGCATCGCTACCTGGCCGTGCGCGCCGGCATAGGACACTTCGGGCTGTCCGGCAATGTCATCCGGAAAAAAGAAGGGGCGGCCATCATTTTGGGTTCCGTGGTTACGGACGCCCGGCTGGTGCCCACCGAACCCCTGCCTGCCGGGGATAACTACTGCGACGAGTGCCGGCTGTGTTTGTCCGCCTGCGCCTCCGGCCTGATGCACCCGAAGGAAAAAACCACCGTCACTTTGGGCGGGGTTGAATTCTCCTATGCGAGACGGCAGAGTTACAACCGTTGCGACTACGTCTGCGGAGGGTTTACCGGGCTGTCCGGGTCCGGCAAGTGGTCCACCTGGTCGCCGGCGCGGTTCCCGATACCGGAAAAGGATGAAGAGTTCCTGGACGCTATCCGCAAAGCCGTCAAGCCTTACGCCTATCGGCCCAGACCGGGCATTGGCTTTTACCATCCCCTCCTGCCGGGCAACAAGGGGCAGATGACCTGCGGCCATTGTCAGCTCATCTGCCATCCTGACAAGGACGTCCGGACTATGCGTTTCAAAATGCTGACAGAGGCCGGCGTGGTCATCCAGTTGGAAGACGGATCGCTGAAGGCCGTTTCGCCCGAGGAGGCCCGGGAACACCTGTCAGCCATGAGCCCGGAAGTGCGGACGCTGTATGAAAACATAACGTGACCTTCACTTTGCTGTTTTCAGAATTTCACACTCTATGGAAGGAGGAAATTCATGAGACGGAAGACCCATCCGCACACAACGACATCCCAACATGAAACCCTGCCTTTTTATTCGACCATTGGACGCCAACAGGTGATAAAGTCGGCACTCCTAAAAATACAGGGCGTTTTTCTCGCCGGTATTTTCTTGCTGCTCTGGTCCTGCACATACTCGCCCCGGGTGCATGCGGATGAGCAAGCGCAGGCAAGGGTTATGCCTGATTATCTTTCCGTGGAAGAGACCCAATCGGCAAAGGTCTATAAAGAGGCCGTGCCGGCAGTGGTGACAATCTTTACCTCCCAGGAAGTGGTTCATGAGGGAAGGACTGCGAGAAAAGGGGGTATCGGCAGCGGCGTCCTGATTTCACCGGAGTGCCATGTGCTTACAGCGGCTCATGTGGTCAGGGGCGCTTATGAGATCATCGTAAAGACGCAAGATGGAGTGATGCGGCCGGCAGAGCTCCTTTTCAGCGAGACGGGTGCGGACATAGCCCTGATAAAGCTCATCACGCCCGAACCCGAGCTAAAGCACGCCGAACTGGGGGATTCGGATCGGCTGGTGGTCGGGCAATCGGTTTATGCCATAGGCAGTCCATATGGTCTGGAGAATTCCTTTTCAGTAGGGCACATAAGCGGGTTTCGCAGCTTTGATCGCTATTACGACGGTGCGATTCAGGCCAAATTTCTCCAAACCGATGCCGCGATCAACATGGGAAACAGCGGTGGTCCCCTGTTGAACTCGAAGGCCCAGGTCATCGGGATAGCCTCCCAGATCGTCAGTGTTTCAGGGGGCTTCCAGGGGATTGGATTTGTTGTACCCATCAATACGGCAAAGGAGTTGTTGTCTCTTAAAGACCGGGTCTGGTTAGGCATCGAAGGCATCTATTTGAACAGGGAGGGGATCTCCAAGCTGATGAACCGCGATCTGAAAGGTGGCCTGCTCATCGAACGAGTTGCAAAGGGGAGTCCCGCGGACAAGGCCGGCTTGAGAGGTGGCTCAGTCCCGTCACGGATGCTGGGGCGCGATTTCTTGCTGGGCGGAGATTTGATAGTGGAGTTCGGCACCCGGGAGGCCTGCAACAGCGATTGCCTGGTAGAGGCTAACAAGCACTTTGGCGACACCGACAAGATTCCGGTGAAATTTCTGCGTGGCGGTAAGATTCTGGAGGTGACCATTGATTTGTCGGGGACCCGACGAAATTATCTTGAAGGAATTAAAAATTAGAGGTTGATTATTCGCCTTCACCGGAACACCCTGTAGCTTGCTGTGGAGAGGTTCATTAAAAATATTAGACATTTAACTTGACAGCAATTCCAATTACACGTACAATACTCAAAAATTAGCAGTGTTCCTGGTTGTAACTGAAAATCACGTAAGCCCCGGAATAACTCCGGGGCTTTTTTTATTGGAACACGGAAAGAAGGTATCTATTGAACTTTGAAGCATTTAATTTTCATCCCTCCGTTGCCGCAGGCGTTGCAGCGGCGGGTTATGAAACCCCGACCCCGATTCAGGCCCGGGCAATCCCGGAGGTATTTAATGGCCGTGATGTGATGGGTCGGGCCCAAACCGGCACGGGTAAAACCGCGGCATTCGTTCTGCCGATACTCAATCGACTGGTGGGGAGTAAATACGGACGCGTTCGCGCCCTGATTATCGCCCCCACCCGTGAATTGGCCGAACAGATTCATCAGGCTATCGAAACCCTGGGTCGTAAGACGCGTATAACAAGCGTTACTGTTTACGGTGGCGTGGGAATTAATCCGCAGATTCAGAAACTGAAGCATGCCGATATTGTTGTTGCCTGCCCCGGCCGGCTTCTTGACCATATGGGACGTTCCACCATCGATCTTTCCCAACTGGAAGTGCTGGTTATAGATGAGGCTGACCAGATGTTCGACATGGGATTTATGCCCGATATCCGGCGAATTTTAAAACATCTTCCAAAGAAGCGCCAGACGCTGCTCTTCTCGGCTACCATGCCCCCCGAAATCCGTCGCCTGGCCGGGAATATCCTGCGAGATCCGGCCACCGTCCAGGTGGGAATAACCGCACCTGCCGATACCGTCAGTCACGCACTCTACCCGGTAGCCCGGCATTTAAAAACGGCCCTGCTGTTAAAGCTGCTGGGAAACACAAATACCAGTTCGGTGCTGGTCTTTACCCGGACCAAACATCGCGCCAAGCGCCTGGGGGAAAAGCTTGTTGCCGCGGGATACCGATCGGCTTCACTGCAGGGAAACCTTTCACAGTCACGCCGCCAGGCAGCACTGGACGGCTTTCGGGACGGAAAATTTCAGATCCTGGTGGCCACCGATATCGCCGCTCGCGGCATCGACGTTACCCGGATTTCTCATGTCATCAACTATGATATCCCTTCCACCCCCGATGCATACATTCACCGCATCGGACGGACAGGCCGGGCAACTTGCAGCGGTGAAGCTTTTACACTTGTTACCGGAGAAGACGAGAATATGGTGCGCTCTATCAATCGAATTATCGGTTCTGAGATCGAGCAACGCACCTTGTCAACTTTTGACTACGGATCACCGGCGCCTAATCGTGCAGACCACTTCCAGCGGAAAGGAAAACCGCAACGGAAATTATCCGGAGTGAGAAAGAGTCGAAACAAAACGAAGTCACTCCCGAAATTTTTTAATTAGACAAAACTTTACTGAATATAGAGAAAAGACGAGCAGGATATGGCTACACCCCTTCTATAGGGTTTTGGGTTGTAACCTTGAACAGAATTAAGTAATATCAGACGAGCTTTTTGTAAAAACAACGGGGTCCTTGGCAGGAGTTTGTCCGTATCACCCGGAACCGAATGGATCGGAACATCAGAAGAAACCTTTTTTTGTCCCTGACCGGTGGTCTGTTGCTGGGTCTTCCCTGGTCTGTCTCGCCTCTGTTCTTTCTCGTTTTCATAGCCTGGGTGCCCCTTTTATTATTGGAGAAGGAAACCCGGGATCACCCGAACCATTACACCCTGTTCAATTATGCCTTTGTCAGTTTCCTGCTGTGGAATATTCTGGGAACCTGGTGGATTATACAGGCACAGTGGTTGGGGGCCATCCTCATCATGTTGGCCAATTCCCTTGTACAGGCCCTTGTTTTCTGGTCCATAAGCCGGGTTCGCACAAGTCTGAACATCCCCCTGTTATTTCCTTTTCTGATAATCTGGATGGGATATGAGCATTTTCATGAGTCCTGGGACCTGGCCTGGCCCTGGCTCAATCTGGGCAATGCCCTGGCCACGGCACCCAAACTCATCCAATGGGTTGAGTATACCGGCGTTCGCGGGGGCACTCTCTGGATTATTCTGACCAATTTTGCGATTTTTAAAATGGCTGATACCTATCGGAAAAGGGGTTTGCGAACTATTGTCCCCATGGGTGTCGTAACCGTTCTTCTGGTTTTCAGCCCTGTTCTGGTCTCCTTTCAGATGTTTGACAATTTCAGTGAAGAAGGAGAAACCGTTACCGTGGCCTTGATTCAGCCAAATCTGGATCCATACACGGAAAAATTTGTGTTGGAAAGGCAAGCCAAACAAGTGGAAGAGTTTTTCAAGACAGCGGATTCCATCTGCGACGAGGAAACCAACTACCTTTTCGGCCCCGAGACCCTTATTGTACAGCAGATTGACGAGAGAAATCCCTGCGCATCACCTTATTATCGTCAGTTGTTGGATTTTCAGGCAAAATACGCGAAGCTCACCTGTCTGGTGGGGGTCCACAGCTATCAAAAAGTCGAGGAGGATGTCCCTCCAGGGAGCCGTTTCAACCAGGAAGAAGACTACTTTTACGAGGCCTTCAATACCGCCCTTTTTCTTTCACCCGGATCAGCGCCCCAGTTCTATCACAAGGCCAAGCTGGTTCCCCTGTTCGAGCGCATGCCTTTTGTGCAATACCTGGGCTTCCTTGGAAAATACTCCCTGGAACTTGGCGGATATAACGGTACCTACAGCCTTCGTCAACAGAGCCATGCATTTGTATCCCCCGATACCTCCGTCGGCATCCTGCCCATCGTCTGTTTTGAGTCGGTTTTTGGTCCCTACTGTGCCCGGAGACTGCCTGAAGCAAAGGGCTTTATATGCATGATCACCAACGACGGATGGTGGAAGAACACGCCCGGCTATCGTTACCACTATAATTTCAGCCCCGTTCGTGCCATCGAATGCCGCCGGGATCTGGTACGGGTGGCCAATACCGGTATTTCGGCCCTCATCGATGCAAAAGGCATGGTGATTGCCCGTACGCCCTGGTGGAAAAAGGCCACACTCAAAGGCCGGATCCATCTTCGTCAAGGCCGGACCTTTTTTGCCCGGCACGGGGACTATCTGGGTCGTCTCTCCATGTTTTTGGGGATCTTTCTCATTGCGTGCGGGGAAATTGGAAATCTCTTCCGGAAAAGGCAAAGATTCAAAAATGCAGGGCGTTAGGATTCTGGTTCCGGAATTCGTGCCGTTTAAGGCAAGATATTTCACCACGAAGCACACGAAGGGCCCAAAGCAAAGAATAAACATCCTTCTTTTCACTTTCAAAACCCTTCGTGTTTCTTCGTGCATTTCGTGGTTAATTCCGCTTTGATTCTGGCTTAGAGAGGATTCCATTATGCATCATAAGACCATTCACGACACAACCATGGGAAAGACCGTGATGCGTTGGCTGGCCCTTATCATTTTTCGATTTACGGGCTGGAAACCGGCGGGGCAAAGACCGGACATCTCCAAATACGTCATCATAGCGGCACCGCACAACTCCAATTGGGATTTTCTTTACACCATCTGCCTGGCGTTTATTCTTGGAATCAAACCCTTCATCATGATGAAGGACTCCTGGTTCCGTTGGCCGATGGGTCCTTTTCTCAGATGGTTGGGAGCCATTCCCGTGGATCGCTCCAAATCAACCAATGTTGTGGCACGGTCTATACAGGCCTTTCGTGCATATCCACGAATGGTCCTGGTGGTTCCTCCTTCCGGAACCCGCAGCAAAGTCATTTACTGGAAAACCGGCTTTTACCATATCGCCAGGGGGGCGAATGTCCCCATCGTGCTGGGGTATCTGGATTACCGGCGCAAGGTCGGGGGTATCGGGCCGGTCGTTCACCCGACCGGAAATATGGAAGCGGATATGAAAATCATTCAGGATTTTTATGCCGGCATCGCAGGTAAATAAAGAGGGACATCCACAAAAACTAGGAAATATGAAGATTCCTGTCTCGACATCACATCCCCTATCGTTATTGACCACCCAGGATTTCTGGGGTATAAAATACTGAATCAGATTCAACTCTCCTCAACCCTCTTACCCGATAAAGGAGGGCTTCAAGATTAATCATTTTGTTTCTGTACGGGCTTTTTGTCTTTTGAGCGAGAGGGAGATTTTCCAATGGCAAAAAAACCAACCTACAAAAAATTAGAGCAAAATGTTGAGGGGCTGGAGAAAGGGGTCCTTGAACATAGGCGCGTGGAAGAAACGCTGCGCGAGGGTGAAGAAGTTTACCGGTTTATTATGGGTGCCGCACCCGATTCTATTACGATAGCGCGTATGGACGACGGTCGTTATCTGGAAGTCAATGAGGCTTTCTGTCGACTCAGCGGCTATTCCCGTGAAGAGGCTATAGGAAGGACGGCCTTTGAGCTGAACCTGTTTGTCGATCCATCAGAGCAGGTGCGCTTGATCAAGACGGCTAAAGAGAAAGGAGGTGTGGCCGATTTTGACATTCAATACCGGATGCGGGATGGAACGATCCATGACACCGTACTGTCGGCAAAACCGCTGACATATAAGGGGCAAGACTGTTTGATGGCGATCGTGACAGTCATCACGGAAAAGAAGCGCGCCGACGATGCGTTGCGGCAGAGTGAAGAACAATACCGCATCCTTGTGGAGAGCATGTACGACGGTCTGGGCATACAGGATGTTAACCAAATTTTCACCTATGCCAACAAGAGGCTCTGTGAAATGCTCGGGTACGGCGAGCATGAGTTGCTCGGGCATCCGGTGACCGATTTCCTGGATGAGGCAAGTCAGGGGATACTGGTCAGGGAGTTGGAAAAGAGACGCAGGGGTGAAATGAATTCCTATGAGCTGACCTGGACTACCCGAGGGGGAGAAAAACTCCATACCATCGTGTCTCCGAACGTGATTAAAGATGATGCCGGGCAGATCAGGGGATTTTTCGCGGTGGTCACTGATATTACCGAAAGAAAGAGGGCCGAAAAGGCCCTTATTGAGTCGGAAAAGAAATATCGCTTTCTCGTGGAAAATGCCGAAGATTCAGTCTTTATTGCCCAGGACGGGCTTATCAAGTTTGCGAATCCGGCAACCTTGAGTCTTCTGGGATATTCAGAGCGGCGTATCGAAGAAACAGGGGAAATCCGAGTCACCCGGCACGTTCACCCGGAAGAAAGGGACGCCATTCTTGACAGGCATCTGAGGAGACTCAAGGGTGAGGATCTCCCGAGTTCCTATTCATTCAGGCTGGTCAGGAAGACAGGTGAGGTGATATGGGGAGACATCAATGTGGTCCTGATCACCTGGCAGGGTAGGGCGGCGACGCTCAATTTTCTAAGGGACAAAACCCATCAGAAGAAACTGGAGGAACAGCTTCAGCAGGCACAGCGAATGGAGGCTATTGGCACTTTGGCCGGCGGTATTGCTCATGATTTCAATAATCTTCTTATGGGTATCCAGGGGAACGCCTCCCTCGTGCTTTTAGATGTTGACTCTCGTCATCCCTATTACGAGAAGTTGAAAGGCATTGAAAAATATGTTCAAAACGGGGCGGAATTAACAAAACAGCTTCTGGGATTTGCCAGAGGAGGTAGATACGAGGTCAAACCAACTGATCTCAACGATCTGATAGAGGAAAGTGTCAGGATATTTGGGCGGACCAGGAAAGATATAAAGATCCATAAGAAACTGCAGGAAGATCTCTGGGTAGCGGAAATTGATCAGGGACAAATTGAACAGGTGCTATTGAACCTCTATGTGAATGCCTGGCAAGCGATGCCCGGCGGTGGGGAGCTTTTTCTTCAAACAGAAAATGTCGTGCTTGAAGAGGAGTCCTTCAAACTGTTTGGTGCTCAACCCGGAAAATATGTGAAGATCTCTGTTACGGATACCGGAGTTGGTATGGATGAGGCAACTCAACAGAAAATTTTTGATCCTTTCTTTACGACCAAAGAAATGGGCAGGGGTACGGGTCTGGGTCTTGCCTCTGTTTATGGCATTATCAAGAATCATGAGGGTTTTTTAAATGTCTTTAGTGAAAAGGGAGAAGGAACCTCGTTCAATATCTACCTGCCCGCATCAAAGGCGGAGGTCATTGAAAAGAAAAAAGCGTCCAAGGAAGTGGTTAAGGGTGAGGGAACAATCCTGCTCGTGGATGATGAGGAGATGATCATTACCGTGAACAAGCAACTGTTGGAGAGTCTGGGTTACAAAGTTATGGTTGCCAGAAGTGGGAGTGAGGCATTAGAGATCTACGAGAAAAGTCAAGACCACATTGACGTGGTTATCCTGGACATGGTTATGCCGGATATGAGCGGTGGAGATACCTATGATAAGCTAAGGGAAATTAATCCCTCCATAAAAGTCCTGTTAGCAAGCGGGTACAGCATTAGCGGTGAGGCACAGGCAATCTTGGATCGCGGTTGCGACGCATTTTTACAGAAACCATTCAATCTGAGGACACTTTCCAGAAAGGTTGGGGCCATCTTGGACGAAAAATAGCTGTCGCCCGGCCTTTTAGACCGGATAATGGATCCCAACAAGGAATAGACGCCGCGTCTTCACTCTTTGCAAACGGCATGTGTATGGAATGGGGAATCAGGTAGGTAAAAGAAAATAATTTATGATATTGGCCGGTCAAAAGGTAGGGCACGTCGCTTAGATAACCGGCTATGGGGTTTAAGGTAAGCCCCCCTGCCGTCTGGTACTCTGACCTAACCCCTTCTATTTAGGGTTTCCTGAAAAAGTAGTCTAATTGCGATTTACGGCGTTTTGCCGCTATCATTTTCAATTTAAGTGCCTTGCGTTCATTTCAAATTGGATCAACATTCATTGCTGAGAACGCCAATTTTGCCTTTGCGGCCGT
>DAOUXC010000315.1 GCA_030666795.1 Desulfobacteraceae bacterium | reverse complement strand
TCGAACATCGAACGCTCAACATCGAACGTCGAATGTGGGTGTCGCTTTGCTCCGGTTTTGGTCATTGAATATTGAAATTTGAGATTTATTTGTAATTTGGTGCTTGTAATTTGTATTTTTAGAGAAAAAAATTCAAGGCAGAGTCATCTAGCCTGACCTCCCGCTGAGACTCAGCGGGAAGCTTCGACGGTCCCAGAGGAACAGATTTTCAATGTAAGAATAGATTTAAGTGGAAAATTGTGTATGAAAAGTCCTTGTTCATGTCTGTTTTTTGGACATGTTCAAGCGTGGACATGTCCAATTGTG
This sequence comes from Desulfobacteraceae bacterium, assembly GCA_030666795.1. Taxonomy (GTDB): domain Bacteria; phylum Desulfobacterota; class DSM-4660; order Desulfatiglandales; family Desulfatiglandaceae; genus JAIOSR01. Next base: position 4,008 of record DAOUXC010000315.1, on the reverse strand, counting down.
CTTTAGGCTCGCTTGAAATCTGTTTTTCTACACGTCTCTCACCAAAAAATTTTATTCCAAATGAGTTTTATTTTAGTCCTAAACCATCGATAATTTGACCTTTCCAAATGATGAGTGAAGAGTACGGGTTCTCTTCATGAGGAGAACCTTCTTTTTACTGTCCGCCTGGCACGGAATTTGCTCAATTACCGGGGATAAAAGTCAAATGGACATGCATATGGGAATTTGTCAGTAGATGTTTTTTTACCTCATCAAAAAAAACATAAACAGCAGGTATTAAAAAATAAAAGTAAGGATAAGTCAGAATGGATCAAAAAGTAGCGATTGTTGATGCGGTTCAGACCGAACACGGTGAGAAACTTGAGGACAACATCCAGGAGATGATGTTTGGCATTGTCAGACGATTATTAGACAGGGTGGGAATTGACAGATCAGGCATTGACACCATGGTTTCCTCCTCCTCTGATTATTGGCAGGGGATCAGTTGTTCCAACAGTTATTACTTTGATTCCGCAGGCGCGAACCTCAAAAGCGGTAGCAAGGCGGCAGAGGATTCGGGTCTTGGATTCATCTATGGTCTCATGCGTGTTTTGTCCGGCGACTATAAGACCGTGCTGGTCATCAGTGTAACCAAGTGTTCGGAAGCCCCTTCGGTGCATTCCGTGACACATATGGGCTGTGATCCGTTTTTTCAGCGTCCGGTCGGGTTGAATGAAGCGGTCGTTTCAGGTCTTCAGGCAAAGGAGTACATGAATCGTTATGGCCTGAAAGAGGAAGAACTGGCTAAGGTTGTGATGAAAAACCTCGAAAATGCCGGTAAAAATCCGTACGCGCATCGCGGCGCGGAACTCACCGTGGAAGATATTCTGGCTTCACCCATAATGGCTGATCCTTTGCGGGAAATGGATATTCCCGCCACTTCGGATGGCGCCTGCGCCGTCTTACTGGCCAATGAAAAAACTGCTAAGGACCTGACGGATAAACCGGTTTGGGTTGAAGGGGTGGGGTGGAACTCAAACCATACCTTTTTGGGAGATCAGGATCTTTTGAATGGATCTCTACCCAAAGCGGCTGAAAGGGCCTATCAGATGGCCGATGTGAAGGATCCGACAGCGGAAATAGACGTGGCTGAAATCTGCGATATAAGCTCTTTCCACGAAATCCTGTGGATGGAACAACTCGGTTTTTGTCCCGCGGGAAAGGGTCGTGATCTGATAAACGAGGGTGTGACGACGATAAACGGCAAACTTCCGGTGAACGCTTCAGGCGGTCTGTTCGGGGCCAACCCCTATGTGGCGCGCGGATTGATACGGATTGCCGAGGCCGCCATTCAACTTAAGGGAGAAGCCGGGGAACGTCAGGTACCGGATGTCAAAAGGGCGCTTGCCCACAGTGTTCACGGGTTGGGCGGTCAGTTGCACTCCGTCGCTATTCTTGGAAATTAGGGAGAAACTTATATGGGTCAAGCAGTAGCTATTATTGGTACGGGTCAGACCGAATGCGGAAAAAGAACGGATGTTTCCTATCCGGAATTGATCTATGAGGCAGTGGGCAGGGCCTTTGAGGATTCCGGCTTGAGCCCCGAAGATATCGAGGCAGTGGTGTCCGGCTCCATGCCTCCTGCCATGGAAGGTGTGGCCAACCCCCATCTCTATTGGGTGGATGCAATGGGCGCCGCGGGCAAGCCCCTTATCAGGACCGCAACATGTGGTTCTACCGGCATGTCGTTAGCTCACACCGGTTTTTATCATGTAGCCTCCGGTCTATTTGATCTGGTCCTGGTGGTAGGGGCGGAGAAGATGTATGAGGGAGATCCTCAAGGCACAATGGCGACAGTAGCGGAACCATTTTTTCAGAGGCCTTTTTTGGCAGGCGCGCCAGGCATTTTTTCACTCCAATCCAACGAATGGGCCCATCGGTACGGGCTTGAAGAGGAACGTGTACGCATGGCCGCTGCCCAGTTGTCGGTGCGAAACCATACGGATGCGTTTTTGAACCCTTATGCCCACATTAAGGTCAAGATCACTGTGGAAGATGTCGTGAAATCCCGCGTCATAGCTTATCCGGTCAGGATCCTGGATGTGTGCCCGGGCTCGGATGGGGCCTGTGCGATGATAATGGCCTCAGAGCGGATGGTAAAGAAACTGGGTGTAAAACCGGCCTGGATTCGCGGTGTAGGATACTCCGGAGAAGAGGCGTTCTTTGGTGAGGGAGACAAGGTAGTCTGGCAGTCGGCAATACTTGCGGCCAAAAGGGCATATAAACAGGCCGGAATAACCAATCCGAGAAATGAATTAGACGTTGCTGAAGTCTACAACCCTTTCACTTTTCAGGAAATGCTGTTTTATGAGTGTTTCGGCTTCTGCGACTTTGGACACGGCTGTGAACTGGTGGAAAATGGGGTCGTCATGAAGGGAGGAGATCTCCCTTGTGATCCTTCCGGCGGGACCCTGTGTACCAATCCCATCGGCGCAACCGGTTTACAGAGGACTGCCGAGGCGGCCCTTCAAGTCACTAACAAGGCAGGTGACCATCAAATTCCGGGAGCAAACACGGGGTTGGCCCATGCAATGGGCGGTCTTGACCAGTTCAACGGCGTTATGATCATTTCAAATTCATTATGATAATGGGGGCAGTCATGAGTGAGGAATCCAGAATATTAGAAGGATATGTGAGTTTACCATACAAGTGGTCTATGGGTGCCACTACGACGCGTTTCTTCGAGGAATTCAAGAACAAGAGAATTATGGGCACCAAGTGTAAAAAATGCAATCGCGTTTTACTACCGGCCCGAAAATTTTGTTCTCACTGCTTTGAGGAAACGGATCAGTGGGTTGAAGTCTCGCAGGAGGGTAAGCTTCGAACCTGGGTTACCGTCAATTTTTCTTATGAGGGGCAACCCAAGGAACCGCCCTATGTTTTGGGTATTATCGATCTGGACGGGGCGGATGTGGGGCTCCCCCATTTTGTGGGCGGTATTCCAACGGATGATTTTGATGAAATTGCGAAAAAGGTGCGTATAGGGGGCCGGGTTAAGGCTGTCTGGAATGAAAATAGAACAGGAAATATTCTGGATATAGATTACTTTAAGCCTGTCGACTGAAAGATTCTGTTGACTTAGTGTGGAACAAAAGGGGTTTGGATGTGAAGGCGTGGGTTCCGGGAAAATACTTTGATGACCTCAATAGTGGAGATGAATTCCTGACTGTAAGCAGGACGGTTACAGAAGCCGATATTGTTAATTTTTGCGGTGTTTCCGGGGATTTTAATCAGCTTCATACGGATATTGAGTTTGCCGCGGAGTCGGCTTTCGGGCAGCGGATAGCCCACGGGATGTGCGGCATGACGATTGCCTCCGGTTGTCTGAATCGTTCCGGTCTCATAGAGGGTACTACAGTTGCCTTCAAGGGAATCAAAGAGTGGAGTTTCAAAAAACCGATTTTTATAAACGATACTGTTTACGTGAAAATTGAGGTTATAAGTAAGAAGGAAAGCAAAAAGCCCGATAGAGGATTGGTTTCGTTTTGGTTGTGTCTGATGAACCAGCGTGAAGAAATAGTTATGGAAGGACAATGGGATATCTTGATGTCCCGTAGAATTGAAAGGGAATAATTATGGACGACCGTGTTTGTGTAGTTGGCATTGGGGTGGTGGAAGCCAAGGCCCCAATGGTCGATGTGTCCCATAAAGAAATGCTTTTCCATGCAACGAGACAGGCCTTGGATGATGCGGGTCTGGAAAGAAAGGATATAGGCAGCGCTATCACCTCCTCCTTTGATTTTCTGGAAGGGAGGAGCCTGTCCAATCAATACACCTTGGACTCCATAGGCGGGGGTATGAAGCCCTGCGATTTACGGTTGGGCGGAGATGGAATTTACTGCCTTTTTGCAGGGGATATGGAGGGCATGTCCGATCCTTCCCAGGGCGGGGTCGGTGCATCCGTTCAAAAAGCCTCGGGAAGAGGCCCTGATGGATTTAGGTGTCAGGAAATAATAACCGGTTCCATGG
>DAOUXC010000203.1 GCA_030666795.1 Desulfobacteraceae bacterium | reverse complement strand
TTTGGCAGCCATTGTTTTTTCGCCCCTCTCTCCCGCATAGTTGATAATCCCCCGTATGCTAAGGGCCTGTCTTCTGGATGGTCTAACCTCGGTGGGAACCTGATAGGTGGACCCACCAACCCGCCTGGACTTTACCTCTACAGCAGGCTTAACGCTTTCCACCGCCTTCTGAAAAACACCTAAAGGATCCTGGTTGGTTTTCTCTTTGATAATATCAAACGACCTGTAAAGGATTGACTGGGCAATGCTCTTTTTACCTTTTTTCATCAGATTGTTGACGAATTTGGCCACAAGCACGCTCTTATATTTCGGGTCAGATATAATTTCCCTTTTCGCAACCACTCTTTTCCTGGGCATAAAAATTCTCCAAATAACGGAATATCAAAGGCCTTTCGGTCTCTTGGCCCCGTACTTTGATCGACCCTGCCTGCGATCATCCACGCCAGTCGTATCCATGGTGCCCCTGATAATATGATATCGAACCCCCGGTAAATCCTTGACTCGGCCTCCGCGAATCAAGACGACCGAATGCTCCTGAAGGTTATGACCCATACCGGGAATATACGAGGTCACCTCAATCCCGTTTGTAAGCCTCACCCGCGCGACCTTTCTGAGGGCAGAGTTAGGTTTCTTGGGTGTGGACGTGTAGACCCTGACGCACACTCCTCTCCTCTGGGGAGCCCCCTGAAGGGCAGGCGTCTTTACCTTTTTCCTGGGTTTATGACGCCCTTTTCTCACGAGTTGGTTAATGGTCGGCATAAAAACTCCTTACCTTAATCATTATAAGCAAACACACAGATTACGCCAGGGTGATCCCGGCAGATTTGAAATTCACAGAATCCTTTCTTATATTTTTAATGGTTTACTTTGTCAAGACATTTTCAAAATAATATCAAAAGAACACATAAATTTTGCCCCACGCTAAAAAAGCCTTAATTTCAGAAGGTTATAGCTTATCCGGTATGTTTAGTCACTGACACCCATCTGAATATTTCTATAAGTCTTTACCCCGGTACCAGCGGGTATCAAGCGACCCATTATCACATTTTCCTTCAGGCCTTTCAGGTAGTCGATCTTCCCCGCAATGCTTGCATCTGATAATACCTTGGTTGTTTCCTGGAAAGACGCAGCAGAAATGAAGCTCTCTGTACTGAGGGAGGCCTTGGTAATCCCTAATAGCAGGGATGCAGCGGTGGCCGGTTTCCCGCCCTGTTCGATAATTTTGTCGTTCTCATTTTCAAAACGCCATTTTTCAACATGCTCTCCCAAAAGGAAATGGGAGTCACCCACATCGGTGACATTAACCTGTCGCAGCATCTGACGGACAATGACTTCAATATGTTTATCGTTAATTCTTACGCCCTGTAGTCGATAGACCTCCTGGACCTCATTTACCAGATACTTTGCTAATTCCTTAAGCCCCCTGATCCGCAATATGTCATTGGGATCCGCCGACCCATCCATCAGGGCCTCACCGGCCCTCACATAATCCCCTTCCAGGACACTGACGTGCTTTCCCCTTGCGACAAAATAATTCACAGGATCGCCCAACTCCGGGGTAATCGTCATCTTTCTTTTCCCTTTGGTATATTTTCCAAAAGACACGACACCATCGATTTCACTTATAATAGCTGTCTCTTTGGGCTTTCTCACTTCAAACAGCTCAGCAACCCTGGGCAACCCGCCTGTAATATCTTTCGTCTTGGTGGTTTCTCGAGGAATTTTCGCCAAAACCGCACCGGGACCAATCTCATCTCCCTCATTGACCATGATAATTGCGCCTACAGGAAGAGGATAGCGGGCCTGTGATCTGGTGGCCCCCTTCAAGCTCGCGGTTTTTCCGCTCTTGTCTTTGATAGAAAGTCTGGGCCTTATGTCGAGATCGCGGGACTCAACAATAACCCGGCTGATCTTTCCCGTTACATTATCACGCTTTTCCTGCATGGTGCGGCCTTCTATAATATCACCGAACTTTATAACACCATGCACATCTGTCATGATGGGTATGGTGAAAGGATCCCATTCAGCCAAGACCTGCTCCGGTTTGACTTTCTGGCCGTTTTTAATCATCAAAGTGGCACCGTATGTGATGGGATATCTCTCTACTTCCCTTCCGCCTTTACCCAAAATAGCGATTTCGCCATTACGGTTCATAACAACAAGGTTACCCTCTTCATTTATTACGGTCTTGAGGTCCAAGAACTTCACCTTACCCTGGTTTCTGGGCTGTATGCTCGACTGTTCCACCCTTCTGCTTGCTGTACCACCAATGTGGAATGTCCTCATGGTAAGCTGGGTTCCGGGTTCGCCGATGGACTGGGCGGCAATTATACCAACAGCCTCCCCGATATTGACTTCATGACCGTGAGCTAGGTCCCTGCCATAGCATTTCTTACAGACACCCCGTTTCGCCTGGCATGTCAAAGCAGACCTGATCCTGACCCTTTCCAACCCTGCACTCTCTACTTTTTCTACATTCTCCTCATCTATCTCCTCATTGGCCTTCACTAACAGTTTTCCAGTCACCGGATCGTAGATATCCTGGAGTGCCACGCGACCCAAAATACGCTCTCCAACTCGCTGAAGGATCTCGCCGCCTTCCACAAGGGAGTCCACCCATATGCCATCCATGGTGCCGCAGTCATTTTCGGTAATAATCGCGTCCTGTGCCACATCCACGAGTCTTCGGGTGAGGTAGCCTGAGTTGGCAGTCTTGAGGGCCGTATCGGCCAAACCTTTTCTGGCCCCATGCGTGGAGATGAAATACTGCAAAACGGTCAAACCCTCACGAAAATTGGACGTAATGGGAGTTTCGATAATTTCACCGGAAGGTTTGGCCATCAAACCTCTCATACCGGCCAACTGCCTCATCTGATCTTTACTTCCTCTTGCGCCCGAGTCAGACATCATGTAAATAGGATTGAAACTGTGAGTCTCAACCTTTTTCTTTCCGGAAACCTTTACATCTTCCGTGGCCATTTCCTTCATCATCTCGGACGCTACATCTTCTGTGGACTGCGCCCATATATCCACGACTTTGTTGTATTTTTCTCCATCGGTAATCAGGCCGCGTATGTATTGATCATCGATTTTTTTGACTTCCTCTTCGGCCTTAAAGATAATTTTTTCCTTTTTTGACGGGACCACCATGTCTTTCATGGAAATGGATATGCCTGAGCGGGTTGCGTATTCATAACCGATATCTTTCAACCGGTCCGCCAAAATGACCGTGGCTTTGGTCCCGGCCCTGCGATACGACTGATTTATCAAGAAACGCAGTTCTTTTTTGGACATGACCTTGTTCATAAGGGCAAAGGGAAGTGATTCCGGTAAAATTTCGTAAAGGAGGATGCGGCCCGTAGTCGTATCTTCGAGCTTTCCCTCTATCCTGACTTTAATCGAGGCGTGCAACCCCAATTCACGGGCGTCATATGCAATTCTCACTTCTTGCGGGTTAGAAAAAATACTCCCTTCCCCTTTTGAACCTGGTCTTTCCCGCGTCATGTAATAAATTCCTAAAACAATATCCTGGCTGGGAACAATAATAGGTTCCCCATTGGCGGGCGATAGAATATTGTTGGTGGACATCATCAAAACCCTGGCCTCGATCTGCGCCTCAATGGATAATGGCACATGGACCGCCATCTGATCCCCGTCAAAGTCGGCATTAAAGGCGGTGCACACCAGGGGGTGAAGCTGAATGGCCTTTCCCTCAATAAGAATAGGCTCAAACGCCTGAATACCCAATCGGTGCAGGGTGGGTGCCCTGTTCAGCAGGATACAGTATTCCCTGACCACTTCATCCAAGGCATCCCAGACATCCGCCGTTTCTCTCTCTACCATCTTCTTTGCGCTCTTGATGGTGGTGACCAGGCCCTTTTCATCCAATTTGTTGTATATAAAGGGCTTAAAGAGTTCCAACGCCATCTTCTTGGGGAGTCCGCACTGGTGTAAACGAAGATTAGGGCCTACAACAATCACCGAGCGGCCCGAATAATCCACCCGTTTCCCGAGCAGGTTCTGCCGAAATCTTCCCTGTTTGCCTTTCAGCATGTCGCTCAAGGACTTGAATGGCCTTTTGTTTGCTCCCGTGACGACCTTGCCTCTTCTCCCGTTATCGAACAAAACATCTACCGACTCCTGGAGCATACGCTTTTCGTTTCTTACTATAATATCGGGCGCATTCAATTCCAGTAGCCTTTTTAGCCTGTTGTTCCGATTGATCACCCTGCGATACAAATCATTTAAATCAGAGGTTGCAAATCGGCCTCCGTCAAGAGGTACAAGGGGCCTGAGGTCGGGAGGCAAGACCGGAATAACGTCTAAGATTGTCCATTCCGGACGGTTCTTTGAATCCCTGAACGCATCAATAATTTTGAGCCTTTTGGCTAATTTTTTCCGTTTTGCATCTGAGCGGGTCCCTATCATTTCGACTCTAAGGGTCCCCGAAAGCTCGTCCAGATTCAGCTCCCGTAACATGCCCTTAATCGCTTCAGCACCGATACCCGCTTTAAATCGGTCACCGTAGTCCTCCTTAGCCTGTCGCAACTGTTCATCCGTCAGAAGTGTACCTTTTACAAGAGGAGTGTCCCCGGCATCAGCAACAATATATGCCTCGAAATAGAGAACTCGTTCCAAATCTTTCAAAGTCAAATCAAGGAGATTGCCCACCTTGGACGGAAGGCACTTCAAAAACCAGATATGGGCAACAGACGCAGCGAGCTCAATATGACCCATACGTTCACGGCGAACTTTGCTCTGGATAACCTCCACACCACATTTCTCGCATACAATACCCCTGTGTTTCATACGTTTGTATTTGCCGCAATTGCATTCGTAATCCTTGATTGGCCCGAATATCTTTGAGCAAAACAGGCCATCTCGTTCCGGCTTGAAGGTTCTGTAATTGATGGTTTCAGGTTTTTTGACCTCACCAAAAGACCATTCTCTGATCTTTTCAGGCGATGCCAATGAAATCCTGACAGCGTTAAAGCTCGATGGGTCCTTCGGCTTTGTAAAGAAACTGTATAATTCTTCCAATGCCTCTCTCCTCTGGATTTTAGATTGACGATTGAAGATTGACGACTTTCAATCTCGAATAATCAAATCCCCTCTTCAAATTAAACTTAACTGGGACCGCAATGATCTTGGCTGCTTTGAAAAAGAAGAATAACAACAGTAGACAACGGTTCCACCTGATAACACTTTAACAAAATGAAAAAACATTTTACGAAGCCCTTGGAGAAGGCACCATAAATCTTCAATCATAAATCGACAAAATTCAATTCTCAGGCCTTGCTATCCTCAAAAAGCTGAATCTCCAATCCAAGGCTCTGCAGTTCTTTCATAAGCACCTTGAAGGATTCCGGCAGTCCTGCCTCAAGTACATTGTTGCCCTTAACGATCCTTTCATACATCCGGGTTCTTCCAGCCACATCATCCGATTTAACGGTCAGAAATTCTTGGAGGGAATAGGCCGCACCATAGGACTCCATGGCCCAGACCTCCATCTCGCCCAATCTCTGCCCTCCGAACTGGGCCTTTCCACCCAATGGTTGCTGTGTTACAAGTGAATAGGGACCAATGGAACGTGCATGCAGTTTGTCATCCACTAAGTGGTGCAGTTTCATGATGTACATGGTTCCGACTGTGATTTTTTGATCAAAAGGCTCACCTGTGAGGCCGTTATAAAGAGTCGCCTGTCCGGTTATGGGCAACCCGGCCTCCTGGAAACACTTTATGATGTCCTCCTCTTCCGCACCATCAAAGACCGGTGTAGCCATGGGAACGCCGTCCGTCAACAAACGGGCCTTTTTTGTCAGATCTTCGTCAGATGTGTTATCAAAAAATTTATTATACTCGGCCTTTGGGAACACCTTCTTAAGTTTACGTCTTAGTTCATCCGTACTCTCCATTTTTTCCAGCAATTCCCCAATCTGTCTGCCCAATTCTCTGGAGGCCCAACCCAAATGAGTTTCGAGGACCTGTCCCACATTCATCCTCGAAGGCACGCCTAAAGGATTGAGGACGATGTCCACAGGAGTCCCATCTGCAAAATAAGGCAAATCCTCAACAGGAAGTATCCTGGACAAGACGCCCTTGTTTCCATGACGACCGGCCATTTTATCACCGACCGACAATTTGCGTTTAACTGCGACATAGACTTTCACTAATTTGATGACGCCGGGTGCCAATTCGTCCCCGAGGTATAATCTCTCTTTTTTATCCACAAACCGTTTATTGATGAGTTCTATCTTGGAGGCATAACTCTCAACAACCGACTCCAGCCTCTCAATGACGTCCATTGTGTCCTTTAGGTCAGCACCTGCCCAGGCATCAACTGATATTCGGTCAACGTCCTCCTCTTTTATCGCCCTCTTTCCACGCACGAGGACTTCCCCCGTACCCTTATCAAGCAGGTCGGCCTTGAGCTTTTTCCCTTCAAGGAGGTCCCGCAGTTTTTCCCTCGCACTTCTCGAAATTACATCCACCTCATCCCGCAGATCCTTCTCAAGTCGTTCGGTCTCTTCGGCTTCAATTTCGAGAGTCCTCTGGTCCTTCTCAACGCCCCTCCTTGCGAATACCTTGGCATCAATAACTATACCCTGGACACCTGGCGGGACCCTTAGGGAGGAATCCTTGACATCCCCTGCCTTGTCTCCGAATATGGCCCTCAAAAGTTTCTCTTCAGGAGATAGCTGGGTCTCTCCTTTCGGCGTTATCTTTCCCACTAAGACGTCACCTGCATTAACTTCGGCTCCAACCTTGATGATTCCGCTTTCATCTAAATACTTCAAGGCCTCCTCGCCCACATTTGGAATATCCCTGGTAATTTCTTCTTTGCCTAACTTTGTATCCCGGGACATAACCTCAAATTCTTCTATGTGGAGAGATGTG
>DAOUXC010000115.1 GCA_030666795.1 Desulfobacteraceae bacterium | reverse complement strand
AAATCCCCTCTGGGGATAGCCAAAGCCGGGCCCTCTGGACCCGCATATTTACTCTATTGTCGGGGAAAGGAAAGACGGCGAATGACCCGCCTACGCCAAAGGCTACGGCGTAGCAGGCAGATGACGGAAGGCAGATGACGGAGGACGGAAGACAGAATTTAGAAGCTTAAGACCTGAAACCCGAAACATTTATGCGAGAAGACTATGCCTGATAGTCCCAATGGGAATATAGCTATAAGGCCAGCCACAAACAGGGTGGGAACTGTAATGGTGCTCGGGGCCGGAGTCAGTGGAATACAGGCGGCATTAGACTCGGCCAATTCCGGCTTCAAGGTCTATCTCGTAGAAAAGGGACCGGCCATTGGCGGCAAGATGGCCAAGTTAGACAAGACCTTCCCCACCAACGATTGTTCCATGTGTATCCTTTCTCCCAAGTTTATCGAATGTGCCACAAATCCCAACATAACGATCTTAACAGACACCCGGATTGATAGCGTCGACGGCGATGCCGGAAATTTCGAGGTCACACTGCTTCGGAAGCCCAGGTATGTTGATACGGAGAAATGTACCGGTTGCGGGACCTGTGCCGAATACTGTCCAATAAACATTCTTGATGCCTATAATGAAAATCTGGGCACTTTGAAATGCATCCACGTCTCTTTTCCGCAGGCAGTGCCGGCCATCTCCATAATAGATCCTTTACAATGCCTTTTCCTACTCAGAGAGGAATGTCAGATTTGTGTGCCGACCTGTTCAAACAAGGCCATAGACCTCCACCAGCAAGAGACAAGACTCAAAGTAGATGTCGGCAGTCTGATCCTGGCCCCCGGTTATGAAACATTTGATGCCGGACTACAGAGTCAATATGGATACAACAGGTTCGGCAATGTGATTACCAGTCTTGAATTCGAACGCCTGCTGAGCGCGTCCGGGCCCAATCGCGGGTCATTACTGAGGCCTTTGGACGGGAAGCCTCCTCTAAAGATAGCATGGATCCAATGCGTCGGTTCCCGGGACCTTGCGGTCGGTAATACCTACTGTTCCGCGGTCTGCTGCATGTATGCCATGAAGCAGGTCATCCTTTCCAAGGAACATTATCCCGAACTTGAGGCCGTTATCTTACACAATGATATCCGCGCGTACGGCAAGGGGTTTGAGCGCTACTATGAAAGGGCAAAGGATATCCCCGGGGTCCGATTTGTGTGGAGCAAGGTATCCGTTTTGAAGGAACAGCCGGACACAAAAAATGTCATGCTCAGGTATCGCGTCAACGGGTCTGAAGTCAGGGATGAGGAATTCGACCTTGTTGTATTATCCGTTGGTCTCTCTTCGCCTGCCGGCAACAGGGAGTTGGCAAAAAAACTGTATGTTGAAACAAATACTTCCGGGTTTTGCGAGTATTCGCCTTTTTCCCCGATTGAGACCTCGCGGCCGGGGATCTATGCATGCGGGGTATTTCATGCACCCATGGATATCCCCGATTCGGTTACCATGGCCAGCGGGGCCGCATCGCTTGCCTCACAGCTCCTGTCGGAACAGCGGGGGACCCTGATCGAAGAAAAGTCCTACCCGTCTGTGCGGGATGTTACCGGAGAACCACCTCGAATAGGCGTATTTGTCTGTGACTGCGGAACCAATATCGTCAAGGTGGTGGATGCGGCACACGTGGTCCGGTATGCCGAAGCACTGGAGGGTGTGGTTCATGCCGAGGAAAATACCTTTAGCTGTTCCATTGATTCGATTACCCATATGGTTGAAATCATCACTGAGAAAGGACTGAACCGCGTTGTGGTTGCCGCATGCACTCCCAGGACCCATGAACCGGTGTTCCAGGATGCCCTCAGACAGGCAGGACTCAATCCGTACCTGTTCGAGATGTGCAATATCCGGGAGCATTGTTCCTGGGTGCATATGGGGGACAGGCGGGAAGCCACCCGCAAGGCCCGGGACCTGGTGCGTATGGCGGTGACCAAGGCAAGGATTCTCAGGCCCTTGAGCCGGGTCCCGTATGACATTATCCCTGTGGCCCTGGTTATCGGTGGCGGGATTTCCGGAATGATAAGCGCGTTATCCTTGGCAAACCAGGGGTTCAGTGTTCACCTGATTGAGAGGTCCGGAGAACTCGGCGGTATGGGCCGGAAAATCCCATATACACTGGAAAAGGGCGATGTGCGATCCTTTATCCGGGAACTTATTCAAGAGGTCTATAAGAATCTTTTGATCCAGATCCACACCGAAGCCGATATTACCGGGTTTAGTGGTTATGTGGGCAATTTTACAACTCAAATTGCGGTGGGAAGCGAGCGGGTCGTTAAAGAGTTCGCCCATGGCGTGACAATTGTGGCCACCGGCGCTGAGGAATTCAGACCGGACGAATATCTCTACGGCCAGGACCCCCGCGTGTTTACCCTGCTGGAATTAGAAAAGGAAATAGACACGAACAGCAACAGGTTCGATCATTGCGACTGTCTTGTAATGATTCAGTGTGTGGGGTCGAGAGAAAGCGAGAGACCTTATTGCAGCCGTGTCTGCTGCACCCAGGCCGTAAAAAATGCCCTGAAGCTGAAAGAGATAAACCCGGACATGGAAATCTATATCCTTTATCGGGACATGAGAACATACGGGTTCAGAGAGGATTATTACCGGGAGGCCGCGGAGCAGGGGGTGAAGTTTATTCGTTATGAGGCAGATGACAAACCTGATGTGCGGTTTGCCGAGGAAAGCGGCCGGTCAGTCCTGAGAGTCATTGTGACCGAGCCCACGTTAGGGCAACGGCTCATGATAGATGCAGATATGATTGCACTGGGGGTGGCGACCGTTCCCCGGACAGGCAACAGGGAACTGTCCCGGATGCTTAAGGTGCCGCTGAATGAGGATGGTTTTTTTATGGAGGCCCACATGAAACTCCGGCCCGTGGATTTTGCCACGGATGGTATTTTCATGTGCGGCCTGGCTCACGGCCCTAAGTTTATTGATGAAAGTATTGCCCAGGCCCAGGCAGCGGCTTCTCGTGCCACGACCATATTGTCAAAAGACGAGATGATGGCCGGTGGCCAGGTCTGCACCGTGGATGAGCGGAAGTGCGCCGGTTGCGGGGTCTGTCAGGAGGTTTGTCCTTTTACCGCCATTACCGTGGACCCAAAAGAAAGGGTGGCGCACGTCAACGAAGTCCTGTGCAAAGGCTGCGGTCTTTGCGCTTCTTCTTGCCGGAGCGGCGCCCTGGATGTCATGGGTTTCAGTGAAGAGCAGACCATGTCTTTGATAGATGTTTGTATGGCGGGTTAAGGCTTCAGCTCAATAAACATTGTAGGGTCGGCCCCCGTGCCGACCGAAAAGGCGGGCACGGTGGCCCGCCCTACGACGGCATATGGGGGAAGCCTAAGAAAAAACTTTTGGAAAGGAAAATTATGTTTGGCTGGAAAGGAAAAATTCTGAGGATTGATCTTTCGAGGGGCAACTGTTCGGTAGAGGACATTGCCCCTGATGTGCGTACTGATTTTATCGGGGGCCGCGGCATGGGGTTGAAGGTCCTTTTTGATGAAGTCGATCCCCTGATTGATCCGCTTGGCCCGCAAAACAAGTTGATTTTCAGCACGGGTCCTTTAACCGGGACAGGCGCACCTGCAGGAGGACGGTTTATAGTTGTGTCCAAGTCACCCTTAAGCGGTGCCATTGCCAACCCATGTTGCGGGGGATATTTCGGCGCCAACCTTAAGTTCGCGGGCTATGATCTGCTTATCATTGAGGGAAAATCTCCGGAGCCCGTTTACATATTCATCAAGAATGACCTGGTGGAGATCAGGCCCGCGGGAAACCTGTGGGGGAAGTGGACTACCGAGACGGAGAGGCAGATCAGGTCAGACATGATGGCCGAGTCTGATGCATGGGAAATCAACAATATGAGTATCGTGACCATAGGCCCGGCAGGGGAGAACCTGGTGAAGTTTGCCTGCCTTATGGCCGATGGGGGCCGGGCCGCCGGGCGTTCAGGTCTGGGCGCGGTCATGGGTTCCAAGAACCTTAAGGCAATAGCCGCCACAGGTACAGGGGAAGTGACTATTGCCGATGTGGATGGTTTTAAAAACGCGGTCATGGAATTCCTTGAGGAAGGCAGGGAGAACAAGGCATTGGAAAAGCGTCGTATGTGGGGCACATGGAGCCTGCCCGGACGGGCCAACAAGACAGGCACCCAGGCCGCCCTGAATTTCCAGACCGGCTATTCTGAGGAATTTACCAAATATGAGGACCCCGCATACATCAGAGACCGGATTCGCGTGAGAGACGAGGCATGCTTTGGCTGTCCTTTTGCGTGCAGTAAGAGAAGCAGGATCGCAGACCCGGAATACCCCGGCACGACCAAGGGACCGGAGCACGAGAGCATGGCTTTGCTGGGATCCAACTGCGGGTTTGGCGGGCTTGATGATATATGCAGGGCCAATTATCTCTGCAATGAGCTTGGCATGGATACCATAACCGCCGGGGCGACTTTCTCCTGCGCCATGGAACTCTTTGAAGAGGGTTATCTACCTGAAAAGGATATCGGATACCCTCTCAAGTTCGGCAATACCGAAGCCATGTTTGAGCTGATGAAAAAAACCGCCCTGCGCCGGGATTTTGGCAATCTGTTAGCTGAGGGGGGAAAGGCCGTGGCGGAAAAGTATAACCACCCGGAACTTTACATGGGGATAAAGGGGATGGGCATGCCCGCCTGGCACCCCCAGGGCTTTGAGGTGATAGGCCTTCAATATGCCACCAACAATGTCGGTGGCTGCCATACCAAGGCCACATTGCCGTTCTACGAAGGCAGGAAGGACCCCGCGCATGGCGTGGAGTGGACAAAAAAGGACCAGGACTATATTGCCGTAGTTGATTGCGGCGTCCTGTGCTGGATCATCTACCATGGCCCTTTATGGGGCGAAAAGCTGCTTTCATGGCTCGGGGTTACGACCGGCATTGATTATACAGAGGAAGGACTGTCCTTGATCGGCGAAAGGATATGGAATTTAGAGCGATTGTTCAACCTGAAGGCCGGGCTCAGCGCTAAGGATGATTGCCTGCCAAAAAGAATAACGGATGAACCTCGTGTCAACAACCAGGTAGTTCATCTTGACCGGATGCTCCCTGAATACTACAGGCTGCGAGGTTGGGATGAGAAAGGGATTCCTACACCCGAAAAGCTGGAACAGTTGGGACTGACAAAGGAAGGGGCCGGCGTGAAATGAGGATAAAAATAGACCATACCAAATGCACCGGGTGCAAGCTCTGTGAAGTAGCCTGTTCCCTCCAGCACACAGAGGCCATAAATCCATGGAGGTCCAGGATAAGGGTCTTTATCGGTGAGGACTTCTGTCTCCCGGTGATAGCAGGACCGTACACGGAGGCGGCATGCAATGCAAAAGGCATTGTCATGGTCGATGGTATGGAAATGGACGGTTGTGTTGTATGCAGGGCCTCATGTCCGGTTAAGACGGCATTTAAGGAACCTGATACGGCTATCCCCCTGAAATGCGATTTTTGTGGTGAACCGCCTGACCCTCAGTGCGTCAGGTGGTGTGAAGCTGATGCACTGACAATTGTCAACTAAAAAAATGACAACATTTGCAGGCAAACTTCTAAGAATAGATTTAAGCGCCTCCACTTATGGCGAAGAGGAGATCCCTGACCGGTACCTCAGACAATTTATTTCAGCGCGCGGGCTAAGCGCCAGATATCTCTATGCGGAACTGAAACCAAAGGCAGATCCCCTTGGTCCTGAAAACAAAATAATAATGTCGATCGGGGTGCTGGGAAGTACCGGGCTCCAGGGTTTTTCAAAATGGTGCGTCATGTCCAAGAGCCCCCTGACCGGAACTATCTTTCGCTCTATTGCGGGGGGGAATTTCGGGGCATGGATAAAACATGCCGGATATGACCTGATTATTATCGAGGGAAGGGCGCCGGGGGCCTCATACATATATCTTGACAAAGAGGGTGTTCATTTCCTTAAGGCCGATGACCTTTCGGGTATGGATCCCCGGCATTTACAAAAGAAACTCAAAGAGAGACACGGGTTTCACACGGAATCGGCATGTATAGGAATGGCAGGGGAAAGACTTGTCCGGTACGCGGTCATCACTTCAGGGGAGCGCACCGCATCCCGTGGTGGGATGGGGACCGTAATGGGGTCCAAGAACTTGAAGGCGGTCTCAATAAACGTGCCGGTGCGGGCCCCCGTGCCTTTTGATGGGATCAGGCTGAAAGGACTGGTGAGGCAGCAGATCAGTATTTTGAAAGATCATCCCCGGCGAAAAAAAATGAGCACCATTGGGACGGCGTATCTGGCTACCGGTCTGAACGAGGCCGGGATACTACCCGTGAGGAATTTCCAGGCGGGAAGCATAAAGGACATCCAGAACATATCCGGAGAAGAGTTTTATAAACTGAAGAAGGGAAAAGCCGGTTGCTATCAATGTATGACCAGGTGCGGTGGGATGCGGGAAGTAACCCGTGGACCTTTAAGCGGGAAGCAGATTGACGGGCCTGAATATGAGACGATCTATGCCTTTGGCCCTTTGCTCGGTATCACGGATAAATCATTCATTATAGATGCCAATGCTCTTTGTGACTATTATGGAATTGATACAATAAGTACAGGCGCCTGCGTGGCTTTTGCCTGCGAGCTATTTGAAAAAGAGATCATTTCAACATCTGATACGGATGGTCTTGAACTCATCTGGGGTAATAAGAGTGCAATATTTCCTCTTATTGAAAAGATAGGAAAGAGGGAGGGCATCGGCCGTATACTGGGAGAAGGGGTTGAAAGAGCCGGTGAGCACATAGGTGAGGAGGCAGTCATCTATTCAAAGCACATCAAAGGTCTCGAAATGGCGGGTTATGAGCCCAGGGGGATCAAGGGGTATGCGTTGAGCATGGCCAGTTCAAATATCGGCGGGAGCCATATGTATGGAAGGCCCAGGGAAGAGCTGACAGGAAAAGTGGACCCCTTTTCAGAGGAAGGAAAGGGCACCTCCATTGCCCGGGCCCAAAAGGAACAGGCATTGGAGGATTCTTTGATAGCGTGCACATTCGGGAATTCGGGTCTGGATCTTATGATGTACTCTGAATTTCTCACATCCGCAACAGGGTTTGAAGAGTTTGGCAGTACTGAAAACCTGTCTAAGATCGGCGAGCGAATCATCTGTATTGAAAGGTGTTTCAACATAAGAGAGGGATTCGGTCGCATAGACGATTCACTCCCTAAACGCATGATCTCAGAACCGTTAATGAATGCCGGACCCTCCACCGGTCAGTTCGTAAAAAATATAGATAAACTCTTAGACGAATATTACGAAGCGCTTGGCTATACACATGAAGGTGTCCCGACTGCTGAAAAATTAAAAGATCTTGGGATCAAAGAATTAGCCAAAGAAATTATAGACGACAGAAGATTCCTTGCAAACTGACAGTTGAGCTGCACAGGGCGATTGCCCTCCTTCTGGTATTAATGATCCTCATTGTGAACCGAAGCAATGGATAATTCTGGCGTAAAAGCAACGGCTGAAGGCAGGGTGCCCTGCTAATATTCATGGGGCCCTTTCCGCTACCAAAAACCATTATCATAAGGAGAAAAAAATGAAAATTTATGATGTAGTGCCGGGGTTTGAGTTTGATGAGAAGATAGACCTTGAAAAATCACCAGCATGGTTTTTGGATGGCACCCATTCCGTGCCACCCTGGACTCCAATGTTCGGATGGTTCTGGATTAACTTCTGCCGTCACGGGATGCAGTACGGGGCCGAGAAACTGAGCCTGCCGACAGTCAAGGGCTGGGATTGGAGGTTCAAGGACGGGGGCGGGTATCTCACCCTGAACCTTGTCATGGATGAAGGAGAGAAAACGGAACGTCAGGCCAAATTCAGGGAGGCCATTCGTCCCTTCATAGACGACTATGACAATCTGTGGGGCGGTTACGTCAACGAGATGCTTGGCCATTACTCAAGGCTGAAATCGTGCGACGTGGATACGGCCAGCAACGCCGAGATGCTTGCAAACTTCGAGGACACCATCAATGTCTGCAGGCGGATGTGGGAGATCCATATGCACATGATGTACGGCGTGGACACCGCCTTCATCCTCTTTGAGAATATATGCAAGGATGCCCTTGGCATAGACGACACCCATCCCACATTTCACGACCTCCTGAGGGGTTTTGACAACAAGGTCTTCGAAGTGGACAGGGAACTCTGGAAGTTCTCCAAGAAGGCCGAGGAAATGGGTGTAGCCGATACCATACTCAATAACAAGGCGGGGGACGCCCTCGCCTCGCTCAGGGAAAGTGACGCAGGCAAGAAATGGCTTGAAGAGCTTCAGGTCCTCCTTAATGAGGATGGGTGGCGCATGCAGCGCATGAGCGAGATAAATTTGCCTACCTGGGTGGAGGATCCTACACCTGTCATAGCAAGCGTGAAGTTCTTCCTTAAACAGGGAGGGGATTTTAATCTGGACGCGGAGAGGGGGGGCCTGGCACAAAGACGCGAGGAGGCCACAAGAGAAGTTCTGGAGAAAGTCCCGGAGGACCAGAAGGGCTGGTTCACGACGCTTCTCGGTCTTGCCCAGAAGACGGGTACTTTCAGCGAGGAACACAACCACTATTTAGACCTTTATACACATGCCATGATACGAAGGTCGTGTATTGGGATAGGGAAAAGGCTGGTCGCTGCCGGTGTGATTGATGACCCCGAAGACACATTTTTTCTCATGCCCGACGAGATTAGGGCCGTGACCCTCGTCCCTGACGGCTCCAACCTGAGGCATATCGTAGAGAGAAGACGGAAAGAGTGGGAGGGGTGGTGCAATAAAGAGAATCCGCCCGCCATCCTCAAGGAAGGCTTTACTATGGATGATGCCATGGGGGTCCTCGTGCAGTCCAATGACCCCATAGCCCTCAAGGTGGTGGTGGGCGCAATGCCTGTGCCCAAGCCGGAATTGAATGCGGACCTATACGGCATATGTGGTTCCGGAGGAGTGGCAGAGGGTCCCGCCAGGGTAATTATGGAGGAGTCCCAGCTTGATGAGGTGGAGCAGGGGGATATCCTTGTGGCCGCATCAACGGCTCCGACCTGGACCCCGGTCTTCGGTCTTCTTGGTGGTGTTGTGGTAGACAGGGGCGCGAGTCTCT
The DNA here is from genome assembly GCA_030666795.1 of Desulfobacteraceae bacterium. Taxonomy (GTDB): domain Bacteria; phylum Desulfobacterota; class DSM-4660; order Desulfatiglandales; family Desulfatiglandaceae; genus JAIOSR01. The sequence continues at coordinate 374 of DAOUXC010000115.1, read as the reverse complement.
CACATTCGGCCATTGTGAGCAGGGAGTACGGAATTCCCTGCGTTATCAATGTCTTTGAGGGAACCGCAAAGATCAAGACGGGCCAGCGCATAAAGGTGGATGGTGACAACGGGGTTGTATATATCCTGGATAAGTAGGCACAATCCAGCCCTTCATCGTGCCCTCTCCCCTTGGGGGCGAGGGTTCATCAGCCCTGCATTGTTTCTGCCGGGGGGGGACTGAAAAAATTGAATCTCGAACATCGAACGTCCAACATCGACTGTTGAATGGGAAAACATGAAGAAATCGCCCTTCTAGGTTTGGCTTTGGTTTTTTGTTCCACTCACTCTTGTCCCAAAAACCTTTTTCTTACCCAGCCAGGGGGTCGGTCCTTT
>DAOUXC010000298.1 GCA_030666795.1 Desulfobacteraceae bacterium | reverse complement strand
CTGAGGCAGGATAGCGGAAGGGCCAAAATCCCGAAGTGAGCGAAGCCACGGACGGCGAAGCGAACGAAACAAAGAGAATATGCCGTCTCCCTGCCGACGGGATTTAAAATTCCAGTCTGCAATTGAAAACTGGATTTTCGAGTACTAACCTACTCAAATTTTTAGGGCCAGATCAAGATATCGATTTTTTACGAACAGTACTGATCCCGGCAGATATTAGAAGCATTCGAGACTTCTTTTGTCTTTTATATCAGCGGCATTTTTTTCATATCTTTCAGTATCCGCCTTTTTCTTTCCAACACCCGGGAATTTGGTTTTGTCGGAGACCACCGGTGGGGACTGGGCAGAATGGCTGCCAGTGCTGCGGCCTGAGATGGGGAGAGATGCAAACAAGGCGTATTGAAATATTTTCTTGAGGCCGCTTCAACTCCCATGAGACCCGTACCCCAATCCACCGTGTTGAGATATATTTCCAGAATTCTTTCTTTGGTCCAGAATATTTCAATGACCAACGTGTAATATGCCTCGGCCCCTTTTCTCAACCAGCTCCTTTCCGGCCATAGAAAAACCGTCCTGGCCACCTGCATGGTAATGGTGCTTGCCCCTCTAAAGCCCTTTCTTAAGGCCATATCTTTGATGGCCTCATTCATTTCAGTAAAATCAAACCCGTGGTGGGATAAAAAGCGTTGATCTTCGCCTGCAAGGACCGCCTTTCTCAGGTGCGGCGAAATCTCTTTCAAGGATCGCCAGGAATTGCGGAGCCGCCAATTGCTTGTGGAACATCTGTTCTGGACCCAGGTCCGGAACATTCCCACTGTAAACGGCGGGTTTATCAACCTCAACAGAAAAACCTGTAAAAGGGTAAAAAGCCACAGGACAAAAAGTATTTTTAAGCCCCATTTCAGGACTCGCCTAATGGCCGATGGTCTTTTTTTCCCGGACAATTTATCTGTTCCTTTTCCATCTCTCCAAAACGTTCCAGGAATCTCTGATTGGCGAGCCTGAGAACATCCTCTGCGTTCAAACGCCAGGTCCTGGCAAGACCGGCGATGTCGAACAGGAGGTCACCCATGACCTCCCCAACCAGGTCCCTATTTTGTTCTGTCAGGGCAGATCTCAATTTTTCAAATCGTTCCTGAACATTATCCCAGGGTTCACCGGTACCGGGCGAATCAAAACCCTCCCTGGCGGCCCTCTCTCCTAATCTGTGGGCCCGTAAAAGCGCGGGCAGATTCACCGGCACATTCTCAAGAGAGGACGCCGCGTGCAGGGCCCCTTTCTCAGACTTCTTTATCTTGGCCCAGTTAAGGGCCACGTCCTCGGCAGTATCTACCCTTACCTCACCGAAGACGTGAGGGTGCCTGCGGATCATTTTTTCCGTTATTTTTTCAATGAGCTCTACGACATCAAATTCGTTCCTCTCCTCGGCTAAACGTGCCAAAAAAAGGATCTGAAACAGGAGATCACCTAATTCAAGGCATACATCAGCGGAAGACGATTTTTCAATGGCCTCAAGGACCTCGTATGCCTCTTCAAGCAGATATATCTTAATGGTGTCGTCGGTCTGCTCAGCATCCCACGGGCACCCGCCAGGCCCACGAAGCCGCTCTACTAATCGAACGAGATCAACAATGGCCATGGATAATCTATCTGGATCCATCTTTACCTTTGGATTCCCTAGCCTTTTCCGGGACCACGGCCCCAAATCCCTTGGTATGCCCAAGGAGTTTTCTCTTCCACTCCTGATAGGAACCCGGCGAGACAACACTGATCATGGACTGGTATGAAGCGATGATCAGGGGAGCCAGCTTCGAGCCGGCTATGAGAGGGGTCTTTGAAGGGACAAAAAAGGTGAGCAGGACTATGACAAGATACGTTAGGATGATGCCCTTTAAAACGGCAAAACCGGCGCCCAATGTCCTGTCGGCCCAACCTAAAAATACCTTTTTTAAGAGCATCTTCAGTCCCCAGCCTGCCAAATTGCACAAAACCAGCACAAGGCCAAAAATCACGGCAAAGCTGATAAACGGGAGAAACACTGTTGATGGAAGATATTCCTTCAGGTAGGCCGTCATGTGCGGCTGATAAAGGTTGGCCAACCATATGCCCAATATCACGCCCGCCAAAGAACCTATCTCCTTGAAGAATCCGCGGAATATGCCACGAATGACAAGAAAAACTATGGTTGCGATGATAATCAAATCGAGCAGATTCATAGCGGATTTTTATCAAAGCCTTGACGACTTCGTCAAGGCGAATAGTTCTTGTTAGTCAGTTTCTTTTGTGATAATACAAAACCTCATGTTGAGCGAAAAAGAAAAAATCGATCTTATCACGCAGATAAGCCTTGAAATCAATGAGGTTAAAGACCTGGATATCCTCCTCGAAAGGATCCTCACCCATGTCCGGAGATTTTTTAACGCTGACGCGGGTTCCATTTACCAGAAACAGGGGGATGAACTGAAATTCAGTTACACTCAGAACGACACACTGCAGAAAAGATTAGGGCCTGACAGAAAGCTCATTTACAACACCTTTTTCATCCCCATCAACAATCAATCAATAGCCGGGTATGTGGCCAAAAACCGCCGGATTGTGAACATCCCCGATGCCTATAAAATGAGCGGTCTCGAGCCGTATACGTTTGATTCCAATTTTGACAATCTCTCCGATTACAGGACCTGCTCTATCCTCACCGTTCCAATGACAAATCAACGGGGCGATGTCTTGGGTGTCATGCAGATAATAAATGCCCGGGACGATCAGGAAAACATCATTCCCTTTTCCAGTTCCGATGAATCCCTGATCAACCATTTCGCGACCAGCGCGGCCCTTGCAGTTGAGCGGGCACAGATGACGAGAAACATTATCATGCGCATGATCAGTATGGCCGAGCTCAGGGACCCCAAGGAAACAGGGGCCCACGTCAACAGGGTGGGTTCATATTCGGTTGAACTGTACGAGGCGTGGGCTCGAAAAAGAGGTATTTCCTCTGAAGAGATTGATAGGCAAAAGGATACATTGAGAATGGCGGCAATGTTGCACGACGTGGGAAAGGTGGCCATCAGCGATCTGATCCTCAAAAAGCCCGCGAAACTCTCGCAAGATGAGTTTGAGATCATGAAAAGCCATACCTTTTTAGGCGCCAGGCTCTTTAGAGACGCCCAGTCTGAATTTGATGAACTGGCCGCCGAGGTCGCGCTCAGTCATCATGAAAAATGGAATGGGACGGGCTACCCCGGACACATGGACCTGGTATCAGAGAAGCCGTTATTAGGCCTTGCGGACTCGGAAGGCAGGCCTTTGCCCAAAAAAGAAGAGGACATTCCACTCTTCGGAAGGATCGTCGCGGTGGCTGATGTCTTTGATGCGCTTTGCTCCCGCAGGTCCTACAAGGAACCGTGGGATGAGGAAAGAGTCCTTGAAGAGATACGGCTTTCCGCTGGGACTCATTTTGATCCGGAAATCGTTGATGCCTTTTTCTCCTGCCTTGACGTACTAAAATCCATTGGAAGCCGCTACCCGGATGAACCTGAACCCTCAAAAGGCCTCATTTCCTAGGACATGGGGAATCTCCCATCAAGCTAAGTGCCCTCTACCATATATTGAAAATGTTTAGGGTGAGGAGGTGTCAAGGATAAAATCCGTAATATAGGGGTTTTCCTCCATCTCACGGGCAATGGTAGACGCCGGGGTTTCTCCGTAGTCGTGACCGGGCAGGACTACGGTATCTTTGGGCAAAGGCAAAAGCTCCTCTTCCAGGGATTTCAGGAGCGTGTCTAAGGACGCGCCATCAAGATCCGTCCTTCCAACATCTCCCACGAACAGGGTATCTCCCGTAAAAAGGTTTCCGCGGACTAAAAAACAGACTGACCCGGGGGTATGGCCCGGCGTGTGGATGACCTCTATATCCAGATCCCCTACCTCCAGGACCTGACCGTGTTTCAATCGTATGTCCACCGGCTCAGGAGGTGGAAACCCGAATTCCCTGTTAAAGGATTCACGAATTTCTTCCCTTGCAAAGAATCGGTCGTCGTCCTCATGCATGCATGTCGGAGCCTTAAAAAGGATCTTCAGACTCTCGTTGGCCAATACGTGATCGGCATGGCCGTGGGTGTTTAATATATATTTGACCGTTACTCCCTCTTCTCCCGCCAGGGCCGATATTCGTTTCTCCTCGCCTGCCGGGTCTATTATCACGGCCTCCTTTGTGCGCGGACAGGCCACAAGGTATGTGAGCACCTGAAGGGGACCAACACTAATTTGCCTGATGATAATTTTTTCCACGAATAAATATCCGGGTCCAGAGGGTCCGGCCTTGGTTATCCCCAGAGAGGATTTGCTTTGTTGGAATTTCATTGACCGATTAAAATTCCAACTGTCAAATCCCAAATATCAAACAAATTTTAATGACCAAAATTCTAAAATCCAAACAATTTCTTTTCGTGTGAAGTTTTGGTCATTGGATATTGAAATTTGAGATTTATTTGTAATTTGTTGCTTGAAATTTGTAGTTTTTAGCACAATATTCAAAGTCAGAGCAGCTACCTCTGATTTGGCCCTTATAACCGGGTCTTATAAATCCAAAAAAAAGCGCCGCCCCATCATATCCCGATGGAACGACGCTTCAAAGTGTTCTCGAAAAAT
>DAOUXC010000339.1 GCA_030666795.1 Desulfobacteraceae bacterium | reverse complement strand
TAAGGTAAAACTTCTTGCATGTAAATCCATGGCCAAGTATGATATTTCTTCCATCGGACGACCTCCTTTTTTGGTGTTAATGTTTTTTTGGGAAAAAACACAATATACACCAAGGTCGTCCGTTTTTCATTTAACCAAGTGTTTGTTTTTTAATCGTTTTATCAGTAAGAAAAAGATATTTAAGTACAAAAACTAATTATCCTTTTTTGCCTTAAGCACAGCACTCTTAAATAAAAAAAGACTCAAAAGATGACATTATTTACTTCAACGGCCGTATATTTCATCTATAGGCAATATATAGAGCCTTGACATAATATAACGTTGCGCTACGTTCATATTATCGTAATTATTAAGTCTTTCACTCGACCCCTTGACCCCTGGACTCCTTGAATCCTGATCATCGATCAACTAATTTGGAGATGATCCTCCTGTTTTCACTGATAGCGATTTGGATATTGATTGACAAGTCAATCAATATTTGTTGTAGTGCGTCCCATGAAAAAAGGCTCCGCCGCGGTGAAAAAAACGGACAAAGAGGCGATCATCTTTCGTGCCGCCCTCAGGATGATCAAGAAAAAAGGTTTTCACAAGGCAAGGATGTCCGACATCGCCAGGGAAGCCGGGATTTCCTATGGGCTGGTTTATCATTATTTCAATAATAAGGAAGAGTTGTTTGACGCCATTCTCAACCGTTGGTGGGACGGCCTGTTTCGGCTGTTGTCTGATGTCAATGAAGGCGATTACGACGTTCACCAAAAATTGAGGCATATCATCGATTACTTCCTAGAGACCTACCAAAGTGAACCGGAAATGGTGAACATATTTATTACGGAAATCTCCAGGTCCACAACCAACCTGACGAGCTATCGTCTGGATTACTTCAAGAAATCCATGGCCCTTACGGAAGCGGTTATTGTTGAGGGCCAGAAAAGGAAACGGCTGAGAACGGATATCAAAGCACGATACCTTACATATATGTTTTTAGGGGCTGTTGAAACGTTTCTTTCGACCATGGTCCTTGTGGACCAGAAAATTAAGGGGGGTCTCCAGAAAGAGAGGATCGCCAAGAGTATTTTGGAGGTCTTTCTGAACGGGGCAAAAAAACAGAAGGCTGACAAAAAGCCGGAGGTCAGAGGTCGGAGACCAGGGAAAAGCACTTTTTCATCTGAGAGCTGAGCGCTTTCTAATCGAGGATATTATGGATTTTTCTTTTACTGACGAGCAAATGATGTTCAAAGATCAGGTTATCCGTTTTGCCACAAAAGAGATCGTGCCGAGATCCCGGGAACATGATCTCATGGGGGAATTCGACTTCCAGTCCTTTCGAAAACTCGGCGAGTTCGGCATCTTAGGGCTTCATTTCCCGGAAGACCTGGGAGGGAGTGACGCGGATGTGGTCACCACGACTCTGGCCGGAGAGGCGTTAGGCGAAGCCGGCGTGGACGGAGGGTTGAACCTTGCCTATGGAGCCCACACCTTTCTTTGCGCCGATACTATCTTTGCACATGGAACGGATGCCCAGAGGGAAAAATATGTCCCAAAGTTGTGCTCGGGCGAACTGATAGGCTGTATGGGGCTCACTGAGCCGGGCGCGGGTTCGGATGTGGCATCCATGACCACACACGCGCAAAAACGGGAAGACGGTTATGTCCTCAATGGGAACAAGATGTTTATCACAAACGGGCCTATCGCGGATGTGGCGGTTGTTTATGCCAAGACCGACAAGGAACAGAAACATGCGGGGATATCCGCTTTTATAGTAGAAAAGGACACGCCCGGTTTTTCCGCCGGAAAAAACCTGAACAAAATGGGGGTGAGGAGTTCCCATACCTCGGAATTGATCTTTGATGACTGCAAAATCCCAAAGGAGAACCTGATAGGCCGGGAAGGGGCCGGGTTTTTGATGGCCATGCAGACAGTGGAGTGGGATCGGAGCGCACTCATGGCACCGTTTGTCGGTGGGATGACGTATGTTCTCAAAAGATGCATTGGATACGCGAAGGAACGACATCAGTTCGGCCGACCCATCTACCAGTATCAGGCCATTAAACACAAACTGGCAGACATCAAGATCTTTATTGAAGCGTCCAGGGCCTTGGTCTACCGCATCGCCTGGAGCAAGGATCAGGGAAGACTTCTTAATCACCTGGAGGCGGCAGTGGCCAAACTCTTTATAGGGGACTGGAGCCTCGGCCCGGCCAACGATGCGGTAACACTACACGGTGGTTACGGATACTGCCATGAATATGACGTGGAAAGGGCCTTCAGGGACGGCAGACTGGCCCCCATAGGGGGGGGCACCTCGGAGATAGCAAAACAGATTATAACTAAATTGATTTAAAGGGACTAAGACAATGAACTTCGATTTTGGAGAAAAGGAAACGGTAGTTCGCGAGAAGATAAAAGGGCTTTTTGATGGGGATTCCGTGGCAGATCTTGCAAGCCTTGCGGGTGAAGACGTTGAGGAAATTCGAGGGGCGACTCTAAAATTTCTTGGCCTTCTTGGCAAGGAAGGATTCCTGACACTTGGTCTTGATAATGAAAAAAATTACGTGAATCTTACATCTATCCAGGAGGGTTTGGCCGCGGTCTCCCCTTCGCTTTTCATTGCCGCCGAGGTTACGGCCCGGATCTTCGGTCGATTAGTGTCTGTGTACGGCACAACCGATCAGAAGGATGAAATCATCCCTTCCTTGCGGGAGGGACGGCTTATAGGGGCCGTGGCCATGTCCGAAGATGCAATGAATATTGAAGATGATCCTCTCAATACAACGGGAATATCCAGTGGCGACGGTTTCCATGTCACAGGGTCAAAGGGTCATGTCGTTAACGGGCCTATTGCGGATTGGATCGCGGTGGCGGCAAAGACGGACGACGGGCTTGCTTTTTTTCTTGTCAAAAAACAGAGCGAGGGCCTGGCCGTCGGTCAAAGGCTCGCCATGCTCGGATACAATGGCCTGGCCGTTTCCGCGGTCGCCCTTGAAAATTGCCCCGTTCCGTCACATTGCGTTATCGGACCATTTGACGGGGAAAAACAATTGAAGACCGTCCGAATGTGGGAGGATCAGATCCTCACGGCCTCGGGCCTTGGCCTTATAAAGCGTTCTCTTGATGCCGCCCTGACATTTGCCAAGGTTCACAGGAGTGGTAACAAACCGATTATCGCCTATCAGGAAGTGGGTTTCAAGTTAGCGGAGATGGTGACCCTTTCCCAGACGGCCCGGTTGTTGGCCTACAGGGCGGCCTGGATGGCGGAAGCAGGGGACACGGAGGCTGCCGTGCTTGCGCACTGCGCCAAGGTCTTCTGCACAGAGTCCGCTGAACAGGTGGCGAGTTATGCCCTTCAGATTTTGGGCGGCCGGGGTTATGTCAGCGGCAACCCCGCGGAGGAGGGCTATCGGGATGCCAAGTACCTCCAGATAGCAGGCACATCATCGGAGATCTCCCGCATGAAGATCGCGGATGGGGTATTGGGAATATAGGCTCTCGGTATTCAGCTAATTATAGTAGGTTATTATTCGATATTTGTGTTTTTGATTTCAGGTTATATTGTGAAATCCCATAGGCAGGGAGACGGCATATTCTCTTCGTTTCGTTCGCTTCGCCGTCCATGGCTCCGCTCACTGCGGGATTTTGGCCCTTCGGCTATCCTGCCTCAGGACCAAAATACGCCACTCCGAGAACATCC
>DAOUXC010000270.1 GCA_030666795.1 Desulfobacteraceae bacterium | reverse complement strand
TTGAAATTTGAGATTTATTTGTAATTTGGTGCTTGTAATTTGTATTTTTAGAGACAAGAATCCAAGGTAGAGCCATCTAGCTCTGACTCCCGCGCAGCGGGATCTTAGACGGTCCCAGAGGACCAAGTTTTCAATGTAAGAATAAAGGGTCGGGGCATACTTGCTTTTTGTTTTGAAGTGCTTACAATTCCAAAGGTTAAATTTTTCACTGCTACTACCTTTGGTCAGACTGTGAAAAACAGGCAACATTAACGGATATATGGTTTTAGGACCGAATTTCGAGTTCGATTTGTGAGGGAATATGGAATTGGCAATACCTGAAAAGGCAAGACTTCTTGAAAAACTGAAATCGGGCGGTTTCAAAGTGCCGGATTTTATATATGTACCTGCGGAGGATTTCCGGCGGGAAAACCTGGATGATCTGAAGGTCTTTTTTCAGGGATGCCATGATTGCTTCAAAGTCATTGCCAGAAGCGGGCACCCCAAGGAGGAATATTTTAAGGGAGGCACCTTTGATTCTTTAGAGACATATGCCGATGTGGGCGGCATTGTCTATGCCCGAAAAAGGATGATCAGTTTCGCCGATACCGCAAACAGACTCTCCGTCCTGCGTCAGCAGAAGTTTAACAATGCCCCCGAGATTGACCTGGAAGAAATGGGGGTTATTGTAATGCCCTTCATAGACGGCACAAGTGTCATGGCAAAAGAGCTCGGAGACATGTGGGAGTTCGGGTACTGCCGCGACAGGATACACAAGGTCAAGAGCGAACCCTACATCACCCGGACACCACATGATCGGCGTCTTCTTCAAATATCCGAGGACATTCAAAAATACCTCGGTTTCCCATGTGAGATTGAGTACATTGTGGCAACGGACGGCGAGATCTATGTTGTGCAGGCAAAAGACATATCCCACATAGAAACCCTTGAGATGAAGGAAAGCGAACGATCCATCAAACTGGACGGCATCAGGAGGATAAGAAAACGCAGAAGCTACCGTGAAAGGCCCATTTACGTTATGGACACACGCGCCTTTTATATCAAAGTGATCGGCAGGTGCGAAGACATGGTGCTGGGGTGCGAGGGACCCGCCCCATCGATTGAAGACATAATAAGGACAATAACCGACTATGAGCAGGAACTGGAAAATTTCACACTGAAATACGAGCGCTTCGGCGTGCTGGGCCTTTCAATTGAAGTCCCCGAGGTCCTTAATCAGGTGGCAAACCATTATCTCGACGACACACCGGAACTTCAGAGAAGACTTTCCCAGGCCCTCCACGCCAATGCCTATAAAATGGACTTTTTTCTTTCCGAGGCGGACACCCTTATTGCCAGGCAAAATATCATGGTCAACATGTGCAGCCATGATGCCTATGGCATTGATACCGTGCGCAATCCCCTGTGGTCAGTCAACTGGCTTGCCGACAGGGATAAAGAGGTGGTCAAAAAATTCAGGACCCTGGGATTCAGGACAGGGGATTTTGTTGGCATTGACATTGATTCTGAAGAAAAACCTACCATATACCGCCTGTAGGAATGGCAGGTGCGGGGCGTAACTGTAAAATATTACAAGAAATGAAAAATTTCTTTTAAAAGGCGCCGAAAAAATATATAAAATAGAAAAATATGAAACAAAAGGAAAAATCATTCTGAAAAAGATATCCCCTAAAAAAAAGACCTCCTCCTCGGGACCCAAGAGCGGATCGTTTAGTCCTGATCAAAAAAGCGGTTACACCCATAGGCGTTCTCCCCGGGAAAAAGGTAGAAAAGACAGCAGGATAGAGGGTTCACCGGCAATATCCGCCGATACGGTACTGGAAGAGAACTGGGATGTTTCACAGTTCAAGGTTACACCGGTCGAAGGCAAGACCCTGTTTCACGACTTTGACCTCCCGGACCCTCTGCTCCATGCCATCTGTGATCTCGGTTTTGAGTACTGTACACCAATCCAGGCTGAAATTCTTCCGAGCAGCCTGTCCGGAAAGGATGCAAACGGCCGGGCCCAGACCGGTACGGGGAAGACTGCCGCCTTTTTGATCAGCGTCATCACCCGGATGCTTTTAAAACCCCTCCACGGAAAAAGAAAACCGGGAACACCCCGGGTCCTGATTATTGCCCCCACCCGGGAACTGGTGCTCCAGATCTCTGAGGAAGCCCGCAAACTTTCCAAATACTGTTCCCTGAAAATTGTTTCCGTTTTCGGCGGTATGGATTACGTTAAGCAGAGGAGACAATTAGGCGAGGCTCCGGTAGACATCATCGTGGCAACGCCCGGAAGACTGCTCGACTTTCATCGGCGCCGCGACATCACCCTGAACAAGGTCGAAGTACTTATCATAGACGAGGCCGACCGCATGCTCGATATGGGTTTTATCCCTGATATTAGAAAGATCATCCATGCCACGCCCCCAAAAGACAAACGCCAGACCCTGCTTTTCGGCGCGACATTGACCGAGGGAATTACCCGCCTGGCCTCGCAATGGACCCGCAACCCCGTGATCGTCGAGATTGAACCGGAAAAAATCGCCATCGATACCGTGGATCAGATAGTCTACAACGTGACCGCCGGCGAAAAATTCTCGCTGCTCTTCAACATCATCGATAAACAGGACTTGCATCGGGTCCTGGTTTTCTGCAACAGACGCGACGAAGTGAGACGGCTGGCGGAGACCCTGACCCGCCACGGTATTAACTGCTCAGTGCTCTCCGGCGATGTTCCCCAGAAAAAGCGGATTAGCCGTCTTGAGGAATTCAAAAACGGAAAAATCCGGGTCCTGGTCGCGACGGATGTGGCGGGCCGAGGCATTCACATCGAGGGAATGGACCATGTCGTGAATTTTACCTTGCCGCGTGATCCGGAAGACTATGTGCACCGAATCGGCCGCACAGGCCGGGCCGGATCGGCCGGCACCTCGATCAGTTTCGCCGATGAGAATGATGCCTTCTATCTTCCAGCCATCGAAGAATTCATTGACCGCCATTTGGCCTGCATCGAGCCGGAGGAGAGCTGGCTTGTCATGCCAAGGCCCGTCTTTGCAAAAAAAAGGCGCAGACCCCGCCCAAAAAGAAAACCCAAGACCACCAGAAGGCAGAGGTGAATCCCACCTGTCCTAAACCTATAATATGAAGGCTGACGCTCAATTAGAAGGCAGGTCTTAACCTGTTAACATATACGAAATGTACGAATATCAACGCAACAACAGATTTTTTGCCCAGATCCAAAATGATATGGGCGAACTGGGTATGGAAGAATTATCCGAACAGGGGGCCGAAGATATCAGCCAAGCCTATGGCGGGATCTATTTCAGTTCCGATCAGACCGTCCTGTACCGCATAAATTACACCTCCCGTTATATCACAAGGATACTGGCGCCCCTGATCTCCTTTAAATGCCACAGCACACGTTATCTGTACAACAAGGCAAAGGAAATCAACTGGACGGATATTCTTACGGCGGATAATACTTTTGCTATTTTTTCAACGGTTTCCAACAGCAGGATAAATCATTCTCTCTATGCCAAGCTTCAATTAAAAGACGCCATAGTAGACTGGTTTAATGAACATTTCAAAAAAAGACCCAATATCGAAAGGGTTGACCCTGACGTATGGATCAATCTCCATATAGAGAATAACAGGGCCGTCATAAGCATAGATACATCGTTAGGATCGCTTCATCGCCGGGGATATCGCGCAAAGACCGTTAAGGCCCCAATGCAGGAGACCCTGGCCGCCGCCATCATCAGGCTGGCGGAATGGGACGGCTCAAGACCCATTTACGATCCCATGTGCGGTTCGGGTACTTTACTCAGCGAGGCATTAATGTTCTACTGCCGCACTCCGTCCGGTTTTCTCAGACAACGGTTTGGATTTGAATCCCTGCCCGATTTTGATCATGACTTATGGAAGTCAATAAAAGTGAATTCCGATAAAGAGATTCAAGGAGTGACAAAAGGTCTCATTTCAGGTAGTGACATATCATCCGAGGTTGTCGAAGCCGCAAGGACCAATATCAATAAACTGCCAAATGGAGATAAGATACACCTGCGGGTTATGGATTTCAGAAAGATTCAACAGTTGAAGGATACTATCATTGTCTGTAATCCGCCTTCCGGCATTCGTCTCGAAAGAGATAAGGACCTCAGTGAATTATACGGGGAATTAGGAGATTTTTTAAAGCAGCGATGCAAGGACTCGACAGCATACATATACTTCGGGGATCGAGAACTGATTCCGAAAATCGGTCTGAAACCATCCTGGAAAAGGCCCTTGAAAAACGGGGGGCTTGACGGTAGATTAGCCAAATTTGAGATTTATTGACATGCAAAACATACGAAATTTCAGCATTATTGCCCATATCGATCACGGGAAATCCACACTTGCCGACCGCCTTATTCAACATGCCGGTCTGGTAACGGACAGGGAGTTCCGGAACCAGATACTGGATACCATGGACATTGAAAGGGAAAGGGGGATTACCATAAAAAGCCAGACCATTGCCCTGCCTTACAGGGCCATGGACGGGAAGGACTATGAATTGAATCTTATCGACACCCCCGGACATGTGGACTTTTCCTATGAGGTATCCCGGGCCCTGGCATCATGCGAGGGGGTCCTGCTCCTTGTAGACGCTTCCCAGGGCGTAGAGGCCCAGACAGTGGCCAATGTCTACATGGCAATGGATCACGATCTTGAGATCGTCCCGGTCATAAACAAGATCGATCTCATATCCGCTGATGTGGATAGGGTAAAGGAACAGATAGAAAACGAACTCGGGCTTGACGCGGAAACGGCCATCCTCTGTTCCGCCAAGGAGGGGATCGGCATCGAGGAGGTCCTTGAGGCCGTTGTTACACAGCTACCGCCTCCGGGCGGGGACAAACAGAGTCCCCTGTCGGCCCTGATATTTGATGCCCACTATGACCCTTTCAGAGGGGCGATCATAAGCTGCCGTCTCTTTGACGGGTCTCTCAGGCCCGGAGATATCATCCGTTTCATGTCCAATGACGCCCATTACAGGGTGGAAGAGGTGGGTGTCTTCCGGTTGAACAGGGAATCAAGAGAAGTACTTGCTGCCGGCGATGTGGGCTATATCATCTCAGGCATAAAGACCGTAAGGGACACTAAGATCGGGGATACCATAACCCTTGACGACAGGCCTTCCGGGGAACCGCTTCCCGGATTCAAAGAGGTAAAGCCCGTGGTCTTTTCCTCCATATACCCCATTGCCTCGGATGATTATCCATCCCTCCTGGATTCCCTTGAAAAATACAAGCTCAATGACGCGGCCCTGGATTATCAGAAAGA
>DAOUXC010000082.1 GCA_030666795.1 Desulfobacteraceae bacterium | reverse complement strand
CCCTTCGGCTATCCTGCCTCAGGACCAAAATACGCCACGCCGAGAACATCCCGTCCCTCCTGCCTGAATAAGAAAACCCGTTTTTGATAAAGAGAGACAAACTAATAATGCTGAAAAAAGGTTTAATACAGGTCTACACGGGCAGTTCCGAACAAATCAATTTTGCCCCCTTTGGTTTGGCTGTCAGGGCGTCCGGTCATGAATTCCGAACCCTGATCACCTGTTTTGCGCCCCACGAGCTGATGGATGGGGCTATCAGAGCCTCCTCCTACCTCGATACAATGTTCATTGAACATTCAGACATCGATAAGGCCCCTGATGCCTTTCAAAAGGCCAGGCAGGCGGCATTGGCGGGAGATTATGATATTGTGGTTCTAAACAATATCCTCCCGCTTATAAACCAGGGTGTAATAGACCTGGAGCATATCCTCTCATTGATGGAAGATAGACCTGACAATGTAGAGTTGGTCCTTTCCGGTTCAAATGCCCCGCAGGATATCATTGAAAAGGCCGATCTGGTAACGGAAATGGTCGTGTCCGGTACGGAAGAAACGGTCAGCGAAAATAAGGGGGCCATTGAGGTAATTACCGGAAACGGCAAGGGCAAAACCACGTACTGTCTTGGCAAGGCCGTGCTTAAGTCCTGTATGGAAACCCGGTCCAGCATAGTCCAGTTCATCAAATCACCCAAAGCCTACGGAGAAGTCAAGGCCATAGGAAAGCTTCCAAACCTGGAAATTATATCCATGGGCGAAGGGTTCCTGGATCTGGATTCAACCGGTCCCAAGAAAAGGCATACGGATGCTGCCGGGCGGGCCTGGGAAGAATGTCTCAGAGAGGTCTTTTCACTGAAGTACGGGCTAATCGTATTGGACGAGATTGACATCGCCATACATTACGGGTTGATAAATCCTGAAAAGGTCAGGGATATGCTTCTTTTGAAACCAAAGGACCTTCATCTTCTTCTCAGCGGTCGTAACGCCCATTCAAATGTCATGGCGGCCGCTACGACCGTGATTGAGATGAAAGAAATCAAGCACCCTTTCAAGAAAGGAATCAAAGCAAGAAAGGGGATTGAGTTTTAGTCCACAGACTGGCCCGACATCTGTTTCTCGGTGACGCCCGCCTCCTTCAACACTCCGTGATGGACCGTCCGGGCATAACCGATCGAATCCGCCCCCCGGAGTTTGTTCCTGCTAAAAGGGCGTGGACTCGTCCCAGGCCGGTTGACGCTTTTCAAGAAAGGCGGTGAATCCCTCGGTTGAGTTGGCACTGACGCCGGCCATGGCCATCATTTCCTTGGCATAGTGGTATGCCTGCCACTCCGACATCTCTGACTGGGCGTAAAAAACCTGTTTGGACATATAGATGGCAGATTTACTGCTTTTTGCAATCTCCTTCGCCCAATCAAAGGTCATCTCGTCTAATTTGTCATCAGGGAACACACGGTTAACAAGATGGAAGGCCTCGGCCTCTTTGGCGCTGTACAGATGCGCGGTCATGAGCATTTCCATACATTTTTTCTGGGGCACGGCTCGGCTCACGGCAACCGTCGGAGTTGAACAATTATAGGAATAGATGAGCCCGGTCATGCCGAATCTGGCCTTGTCCTGACCGGCAGTGATAAGATCACAGCCCGCGGCCAAGTGGCAGCCTCCGGCCATGGCTATACCCTGTACCTGGGCGATAATACACTGAGGAATGGTGCGAATGGTCGTCATCAAATTAAAAGAGGTCTGAAAAAGCCGCCTTATGGATTCCAAGGGCTGGTTTAGGATCTCCAATCGGTCGTGACCCGCGCAGAACACATCTCCGGCCGCCCTGATAATAATAACTTTAACGTCACACCGCTTCCCGGAATCCTGGAGGCATGCAATGATTTCTTCTTCGAAATCGTGACCTAATGCATTACGCTTTTCCGGCTGGTTAAGAGTCAGGATACCGATCTCGTCTTTTTCTTCATACAGCATGTACTTGTAGGCCATAAGTTCACTCCTTTAGTTATACGTTTTTATGTTGAGTATATATCCGGGTCCAGAGGGCCCGGCCTTAGTTATCCCCAGAGGGGCTGCCTCACTTAAAGTTGTATAAGTTAAAAATGTCTAAAGTGACCTAAAATGCCTAAAGTTATGGTGTCGCTTCGCTCTAATGTTTTTATATAATTGACAGAATTCCTTAACTTTAGTTCACTTCAAACCCTTGCAGCAATTCTCAAGGCAGAGCCAAATATCTCTGACTTCCCGCTGAAACTCAGCGGGGATCTTCGACGGTCCCTGAGGACCAGGTTTTATAAATCCAGTAAACCCTCTTACCTACCCCTCGCCCCATTCCTTATCCCTTAAAAGACGTCTGAGGGCCTTACCGGCCGCAGAGCGCGGGACCTCTTCAACGAACTCCACTGCCACAGGCACCTTGTAGGGGGCCATCCTCGGTTTGCAGAACTCCCTTATCTCCTCCAAAGTGGCTGTTTCTCCCTCCGTTAGTTGTATAAATGCCTTGGGCGCTTCGCCTTTGAGGTCGTCAGGGATTCCCACAATGACCAGGTCCTTTATCTTAGGGTGAACGAGCATCATATCCTCAACTTCCGAAGGAAATACCTTTTCCCCACCCACGTTGATCATGTCCTTTTTTCGGTCCACAATGTAGGCGTAACCGTCCTTATCCATGTAAGCAATGTCACCTGCCCGGAACCAGCCCTCAGGATCAAAAGCTGCCGCCGTTGCCTCCGGTTTGTTCAGATAACCATTTGTAACGCAAGTGCCTTTGACGCAGAGCTCGCCCTGTTCACCGGAAGGTAAAGTTCTACCCTCATCATCTATAACCTTGACTTCCGCATCGTCCATACCCTTGCCACAGGAGCCGATCCTGGTTTCAGTATAATGTGCGGTCGTGCCCACGCACGAGGACTCGGTGAGCCCCCATGCCTCGGCATAACGCCATTTCAGAGCCTCTTCTATCTGACGGATCAGGTTTTCGGGCATCTTGGTGGCTGCGGACAGGCAGAAAACCACCGAGGTGATATCCCTTTTATCAAGGTCCGGTTGTCTCAGAAAAAGATTGTACATGGGAGGCACCCCTTGAAAGACCGTCGGTTTCAGCCGCTCAATATCGTCTAATGTCTGTTCCGGATAAAAACGCTCCACCGTGATCACGGTCCCGCCCCTTGAAAGCATCCCGAAGGTGCCGTTGATCAGACCCCAGCAGTGAAAAATGGGTGTTGCCACCATGATCATGTCTTCCGGCTTAAAGTGGACTTTACCGAATTCGGTGCAGTTGTGCCATATATTGAGATGGGTGGCCATTACACCTTTTGGCCAGCCGGTGGTTCCCGATGTGTACATCAAATGGCACAGATCGCTCCCTTTGGTCCCTTCCGGTTCGAATTTATCATCACCCCGGGCCATCACGGATTCGAATGTGGGATATTTATTCCCGACCGTATCTCCATGTACAATAATCTTTTCTAAAGAATCCAGCTCCGGTCTTACCGACTCAATAATAGGAAGACGCGTATCATCGACAATAACCGCACGGCTTTGACAATCCTTGAGGATATAACCTACCTCCTGCTCCCTTAGCATGGCGTTTACCACGTTCACGGTAATTCCCGCCCGGACAGACCCCAGGTAACCGATAATCAACTCCGGAAGGCTGGGAAGAAAAAGAGAAAGCACGTCTCCCCGTTTTAAACCCATTTTAAGCAGTCCATCCGCGGCCATATTGATCAGGCCATACAATTCGGAGTATGAGATACGGCGTTCACCAAAAATAATTGCGGTCTTTTCAGGGTCTTCGGTCACATGACGTTTGATGATATCGGATACGTTCATGGTTAGCCTCTCCTAATAGCAATAACAGTGACACGGCAAAGCACAACTTGCACACAGAATTTTAACCAGGGGTAAGAAATGAAAACAGTCAAGAGTAAGAAAAATATGCATTATCCATACCAACTCACTGTTTGTCTTTTTCAACTGCGAAATCCCTTAAAGAAAGTATCCTCAGCAGGAAAGACCCAAGCGATCAACGGTGTATTGTCGCACCGAATAGGCCCTGCTGGTGCAAAAATACACCAGTATCCTGTCTGTAAGCAGACCATTTTGTGGGCCAAAAAATGGCGTTTTTTAAATTCACCGGTTGTTTATCATTTCTATCTAAGGTAAACAAGGGCAACTTTGATCCGCACCAAATCTTTGGCATAAACCTTGCTGATTATATTGAAAGATCAATTACTCAAATGACTCTAAGGAGAAAAAAACCATGGCATCTAAAGAACACATTCCTCTCGGTGTAGGCTTTTACCCTGACTGGTTTCACGAGCAGTTCGGAATTTCCTTTGGCAGGGAATACTATTTTGATCCCGATACGCGGATCGAGACCAGAATGGAAATCGACAGGAGGCTGTATGAGAAATTTGGCGATGTGGGTCTTGGAGATCCGGAACCAAAACCCAAACCGCTCATAACCTTCGGCATGGTGATGCTTCCAACGATTTTTGGTTGCGAGATCATATACAGTGATGACGCCCTTCCCTGGGCCATGCCCCTCAATCTCTCCGAGGATGAGGTGATGAAACTGGAAGTACCCGACATATTCAATTCCTATCCCATGACGGATATGATCAAACAGATTGAGTACCTGAATGACAAATACGGGAAAGTAGTGGGGGATATCAATACCACGGGTGTTCAAAATCTGGCCCTCAAGATCAGGGGGGATCAGTTATACATTGACTTTTTTGAAAAGCCCGAGTTGTGCCGTCATTTGCTTGGTATATGCGCGGAGTGCATAATTCAGCTCTTCAGGTTCAATAATAAAACTACCGGCACAGGGGCTATTGACGTGACACCCATGTGTGATCCAGGGCTTTACGTGTTTCCCAATTGTACTGCCGAGCAGATCTCATTGGACACCTACGAGGACTTTGTCCTTGAGTACGACAACCAGGTGGCCGACGCCTGTCATCCGGTCGGGATCCACCATTGTGGTTCCGTTGACGAGGTATTGGACGGATATGCCAAGGTTCACCATCTCGAGTTTATTGAAATCGGGTTCGGGTCCGATGTAAAAAAGACCAGGGAAGTATTCGGCCCCGAAGTAGCTGTCAATGCCCGCATAAGCCCTGTCTTGATGAAGAACGGATCAACGGAAGATGTGGCAACAGAGGTCCGCCGTTTGATTGATAATGGCGCTCCACTTCGTAATTTTTCCATTGACACGGTCGGGTTGACCTATGGCACACCCGATGAAAACGTCAAGACAGCGCTCACGACCGCCGCAGAATATGGTAAGATCGACCGCGATGTTCCTTCTGCGACTGAAGGACGGTTCTCTTTTGGGTCCGGCAAAACCGCTACACCGGTGGAGACCCATGTGTCGAGTGCCACAAAAACGGTTGTAATAGGACCTTCGAACCCCCTCGTTGTCATCGGAGAACGCATCAATCCCACGGGCCGGAAAAAGCTGGCCCGGGCATTGGAGGAGGGAAATCTCGATCTGGTTCGATCAGAAGCCATCAAGCAGGTGGAGGAAGGCGCGCAAATAATCGACGTCAATGTGGGTGTATCAGGTATTGACGAACCAAAAATGTTAAAAGAGGCCATATTGGCAATACAGGAGGTCACGGACGTGCCACTCTGCATCGACTCGGCCCTCCCAAAGGCATTGGAGGCCGGTCTTAAGGTATATAAGGGAAAGGCACTGGTCAATTCGGTTAATGGCGAAGAACATAAACTCGAGCAGATCCTGCCTTTGGTCAAGACCCACAATGCCGCGGTAATCGGGCTCACCATGGACGATAACGGGATTCCCAAAGAGGCCGAAAAACGCCTTGAAATTGCCAAGCTGATTGTGGAGAGGGCCGAACAGACAGGTATTCCCCGCGAGGATGTAATCATTGATCCCCTGGCCATGGCCATCAGCGCCGATGATCAGGCCGGTCTGGAGACCATAAGGGCGCTCCGGCTTATTCGCGATGAACTGGGTGTCAATCAGACATTAGGGCTTTCCAATATCTCCTTTGGGCTACCCGAACGTGCATCCATAAATACCGTTTTTTTGGCGATGGCAGCCCTAAGCGGTCTGACCTGCCCCATTTCCGACCCGACAATATGGGAGATGCGAAGGGCCACATTGCTCACAGACCTCTTATTGGGCAAAGATGAATTTTGCATGAACTATCTCTCTGCGTCGGCAAAAAAATCAGGGAAAGTTGTAGAGACAAAACCGCCGGTTAAAGAAGAACTTGAGGGTTCGGATCTTGAAACCATAAAAGACGCCGTTATTTCGGGGAAACGCAAATTAGCCGTAGAATTCACCCAAAAGGCACTGGACCGGGGCGCGGACCCCCAGGATATCATAAACAACTATCTTATTGCCGGTCTTAATATTGTGGGTGACAAGTTTGAAAAAAAGAAAATCTTTGTCCCGGAGATGATGATGGCCGCCAAGTCAATGCAGGCATGCGTTGATCTGGTCTCACCACTTTTGAAAAAGGACGCGGATACCAAGGACTTGGGCACGGTGGTCTTGGGAACGGTTTTCGGTGATCTTCACGATATCGGGAAAAACCTGACAAAACTCCTATTGGAAACTTCAGGGTTTAGGGTGATAGACTTGGGCGAAAACGTGCCCTCCGACGAATTCATGAATGCGGCAAGAGATAACAACGCGAACATCGTAGGGATATCTTCTTTGTTGACTACGGGCGACCCGCACGTGAAGGAGACTATTGCGGCGATCAAAAGCAGTGATATTTCCCATAGAGTAAAGATCATCTGTGGCGGGGCCGCACTAACCCCTAAGTTCATTTTAGAGGTCTGCGGGGCCGATGCCCATGCCAAGAATGCCGCGGACGGCGTGAAAAAGATCAAGGATCTTATGGGAATTGCAGCCTGAGACTGCTCCGGGAGTCGGTTCTCTGATGAATAAGACGTGAAATCAAAAAGGGCGACGGATTATACCGTTGCCCTTTTCATATTCATCCCCTATAAAATTATGTCTGGAAAGGCAGGGCTTGCCCCGCTTTTTTCCAAACCGCCACAAAGGGAGTTGAAATAATGACGGAAATCCTTTTTTTGCCTTTTGAAAAGACGGCGCAACCGGATGGCGTTAAGAACATACTGGAATTGGCCCGGGAAGCCGGTGTTCCCCTGCAATCGACATGCGGGGGAAAAAAGATCTGCGGCAAGTGCAAGGTCATCGTGGAGAAGAGTGACGGCCCCCTGCCCCCGCCCTCGGACAGGGAATGCGAGGTATTCGGCGAACTTGTAGATAAAGGGTATCGTTTAGCCTGCGATACCATATTAACAAACAAGGCAGTTGTCCTCATTCCTGAAGAAAGCCGGCTCAAACGCCAGGTCATACTGACGTCGGATGCGGAACACCAGTATCCCGTGCGATTGCAGTCCAATGTAAACCAATATTATGTGGAAGTAGCGCCTCCGGTCCTCAATTCCGTAATAGCAGACAGGGAAAGGCTTCTCCTTGCTCTTTCAAGCGCGTACGGGATCCACCGGCCCGGGCTTGACCCCTTTGTGCTGCAAAAACTCCCCCACACGCTGCGTTCGGACCGGAAAGGGATTACCGCGACTATCCGGGACAAAAGGGAGATAATTGATCTTTATACCGGAAGACAGGATGGGCTTTTCGGCATGGCCTTTGATATCGGCACAACGACCGTGGTGGGATATCTTATGGACCTGCTTACAGGCAATAAGCTTTCAGTGAAATCCGCCATGAATCCTCAGATTGCCATGGGCGATGATGTCATTACCCGGATATCTTTTTGTCACGAGGAGGCCGGTGGCCTTGAAAAACTAAGGGCAAGCATTGTTGAATGCCTGAATGCCCTGATCGTCGAGGCATCTTTAGAGGCCGGTATCGATCCGTCCCGGATTATGGAAGCAACTGTCGTAGGAAACACGGCAATGCACCACCTGTTTGTGGGTCTTGATCCCCAATATCTTTCCATAGCGCCCTACCCGCCCGTCCTTCAAGAGCGTCAGGACTATAAGGCCAGGGATCTGGGTATCAAGATCGGGGCCTCGGCCTATGTGCATCTGCTACCCCTCAAGGCAGGATTTGTGGGAAGTGACACAATCGCGTGCGTTCTGGCCACCGGTCTTCACAAGAGTAAGATCCCCACCCTTCTCATTGACCTGGGCACCAACGGCGAAATTGTCCTTGGAAACAAAAACCGTATGCTCTGCTGTTCTACAGCCGCAGGCCCGGCCTTTGAAGGCGGGCACATCCGATGGGGCATGCGGGCCTCGGCCGGCGCCATTGAGCGGCTTAAAATCGACCCGGTCTCGCTGGATGTAAAATGCGAGACTATTGATAATGAGGCCCCCTTAGGTCTATGCGGATCAGGTATCATCTCGGCTATTGCTGAAATGATAAGGACGGGAATCATTCTGGAAAAGGGAAATTTTAGTGAAGAAATTCAATCCCCTCGCCTCCGTGACGGGGAAGATGGCACGGAATTTGTCCTGGTTCGGGCATCTGAAACCGCAACAAAACAGGATATTGTGATAACGCGTAAAGACGTGGCCGAATTGCAGATGGCCAGGTCCGCAGTATATGCGGGTGCGACCCTGTTAATGGAGCAGTTTGAGGGTGAACAGGTCCGGCGAATCCTGTTGGCAGGGGCGTGTGGTAACTACGCGGATCCCCTTGACGCATGCACCGTTGATCTCTTTCCCGCCTGCGAGACGGCCAGGGTTATTGGGGTCGGCAATGCGGCCGGACACGGATCATGCCTGACCCTGTTGGACAAAAACAAAAGAAAAGAGGCCGAACGGATTGCCGGAAAGATTGAATACCGGGAGCTTGCCGCCGCAAACCGCTTTCAGGAACTTTTTGTATCAAGCATGTTTTTTACCTCGGCCCTCGATTATCAAGATGATTTCTGATACGATAATATATATCCATAACGGCAGGGCTTGCCCTGCCTTGACCGGGACGCAGCAAGCAGCGCCCCTGCTATAAATGGGTATCAAAAGCACTAACTATAGGACGCTGTCCATTATCATGTCATCTATCGAATCCTTTGATATGAAAACATTAGCCGGGATTTTTGAATCGGCGCCGTTCGCATTTGTACTCACGGACGTCAAGGGTATTGTTGTTTTTGTAAACGAAAAGGCGGAAAAAATCCTGGAAATCGAACCGGGCAGTTTGACCGGGCGCAATATAACATCACAGATGAACCTTTCCGTTCCCGGTAAAGGCATTTCCGACACCTTCAATAAAAAAATGATTATGGGTAAAGAAATCGCCCTTTACAAGATCCCTTTCCGGATGTCCGGCGAATGTGCCGGTGAAATGTTCATTTTTGATAAGACGGACAGATCTCAAACAGACAGGGAACTCTCTTTAACCTCTGACCTGGACAGGACATTGGAGTCATTGGTTGAGAGCTTCTACGATGGGCTGATTTTCATCGAAAACGATCACGTGGTCAGGGTTAACAGCAGTTTCAGCCGGATAACCGGCTTAAAGGGAGAGTCTCTCCTGGGCCAGAGGGTCGATGACCTTGACGCAGAAACCCATATTTGCCTGCACACCATTCAGGAGGTCTTCCGTCTCGTACAAAGGTTAAGAAAAAGCGTCACCAGTATGGGAAAGCTCATGCACGGCAATGAAATCTACGTGACGGCCACACCCGTAAACCTGGATGGACAGGTTCAGCACATTATTGTGAGCATTAGAGACATAACGGAACTGCAATTGCTCAAGGAAGAGGTATCACGGCTTATGGCCCTGTATCTCTCCACACCGGAGGAGGCACGTATTTCCCAGCTTGCCGGGGACGATATCATTGCTGAAAACCGGGTTATGCGGGGAATATTAGAT
Source organism: Desulfobacteraceae bacterium (assembly GCA_030666795.1). Taxonomy (GTDB): domain Bacteria; phylum Desulfobacterota; class DSM-4660; order Desulfatiglandales; family Desulfatiglandaceae; genus JAIOSR01. The sequence goes on along the minus strand of DAOUXC010000082.1, from coordinate 1,255 downwards.
ATGGTCGCCAGGGTGGCCCAGGTTGATTCCATGGTCTTGTTTGAAGGTGAAAGCGGGACCGGCAAGGAGGTGCTGGCCCGTCTTATCCACCGTCTGTGTGCCCGCAGAAAAGGCCCTTTTATTCCTGTCAACTGCGGTGCGATCCCCGAGAACCTTTTTGAGTCTGAACTTTTCGGGTATGTCAGGGGCGCATTTACCGGCGCTATCAAGGAAGGAAAACCGGGGCTTTTCGAGTTGGCCAGTGGAGGAGTGATTTTCTTAGATGAAATAAGTGAAATGCCCCTCAATTGCCAGGTGAAACTCCTCAAGGTCATCGAGGATCGAGAGGTTATGCGGGTGGGGGATATCAAGCCGACCAAGCTGAATGCGCGTATCATAGCCGCCACGAACAGAAATCTACCGGAAATGGTGAAAGAGGGAAAATTCCGGGAAGATCTTTTCTACAGGCTCTATGTGGTGCCCATCAAGGTTCCGCCCCTCAGGGAGCGGAGGGAGGATGTTTTTCCGTTAGCCTGGCATTTTCTGCGCAGACATAACAGCAAATTTAATCAATCCAAGACGTTTTCCCGTGAAATTATCCATATTATGGAATCATACCAGTGGCCGGGCAATGTCAGGGAGCTTCAGAACATTATCGAGCGCATGGTTGTCATGAGTGATGGAGAGATCCTTGAGCCAAGGCATCTCCCCCACAGCGTTTACAGTCAGGAATCGGACGAGGGCTCAATGATTCAGGTCAAAGGGATTATGTCTCTGGTACAGGCCCGTGAGACAGTAGAAAAAAAACTCCTGTCCCATGCTCTGGAAATAAAAGGGACCACCAGGGAGGCGGCCCGGTTATTGGGTGTTGATCATTCCACAATAGTCCGGAAACTCAAAAAATACGGGCTAAGAATAAGTAGCGGAGTTAGTCCATAGTGGCGGGGTATGCGGATCCTTTTTCAAAGAGACATGTTTTTATCTCTACAACCATCTGACTAAGAATTTATCCCCTTGAAAATGAACTTTCGTGGCTTTTTCAAAATGCTTCACCTTCATGGATAGATACTAATTAGTGCCCATCCACTAATGAAATAAGGGGTCTATCAAGAGTCCAATTCAGAAATGATCGATTTTTTACAAGATCAAGAAAATCAAGGGATTAGGCGGAGACGTACTGTAGTACGTCGCACAACGAATCCCGCCGATTGACGCTGACCTGTCCCGAAGCAGGCGGGGGATTGTGAAAAAGGGCCATTTCTGGATGGACACTAAT
>DAOUXC010000047.1 GCA_030666795.1 Desulfobacteraceae bacterium | reverse complement strand
TCGAATGAAACCACCCACACTCCCGGTTGATAAGAGGCTTTCCGGATTCGATGAGGTCAATCTCCTTGTGGATGAAGATTCGGCAAAGGCCGAGGCAGGCCGTTGCCTCAATTGCGGTGGATGTTGTGAATGTTACGAGTGTGTGAAAGCATGTAAGGCCCATGCCGTTACCTTTGAGACACACCGGGAACAGCAAAAAAGCGTATCCGTTGATGTGGGCTCTGTGATATTAGCCCCCGGATTTGAGGCATTTGACCCCAGCCGGTTCGATACCTATCAGTATGCATCCTACCCCAACGTTGTAACCAGCATGGAGTTTGAGCGCATCCTGAGTGCCACCGGCCCTTATCAGGGCCATTTATCAAGACCGTTTGATGAGAAGGAACCCAAAAAAATTGCCTTTTTCCAGTGCGTGGGCTCCAGGGACATCAACCAGTGCGATCACTCCTATTGCTCATCCGTCTGCTGCATGTACGCCATCAAGGAGGCCGTAATTGCCAAAGAGCATGCCGGAACAGACCTGGACACGGCCATCTTTTTCATGGACATGCGCACACATGGAAAGGATTTTGACAGGTATTACAATCGTGCCAAGGATGAGGCCGGGGTCAGGTTTATTCGCTCCAGGATTCACACCATTGATGAGGACCCCGAAACCCGTGATCTGATCATCCACTATGCCGATGAAAAGGGCGACATCCAAATCGAGAGATTTGATATGATTGTCCTATCGGTTGGTCTTGAAACCCCCAAATCCCTTGTGGAATTGGCGGACCGCATGGACATTGAACTGGATCAGGATCACTTTGTCAAAACCGGCAGTTTCAGCCCTGTTGAGACCTCCCGTGAGGGTATCTATGTGTGCGGCGCCTTTCAGGAGCCAAAAGATATCCCCTATTCCGTTATGGAGGCGAGTGCCGCGGCCTGTGATGCCAAGGGAGACCTCTCTGTCGCCAAGGGTGAGATGGTCAAGGAAAGGAAATATCCCGAAGAAAGGGACGTGAGTTCCGAAGAGCCGCGTATCGGGGTGTTTGTGTGTAACTGCGGCACCAACATAGGTGGCACAGTGGATGTGCCTGAGGTCGCAGAATATGCCAGAACGCTACCCGGTGTTACCTACGTGGAAGAAAACCTGTTTACCTGCTCCCAGGACACCCAGGATAAAATAAGAGAGGTCATTGAAAGGGAAGGTCTTAACCGGGTCGTTGTTGCGGCCTGCACACCCATAACACATGAGGCCCTGTTTCGGGAGACCCTCAAAGACGCGGGTTTGAATAAATACCTCTTCGAGATGGCCAATATTCGGAACCAGTGTTCATGGGTCCACTCAAAAGAAAAAGAAAAGGCAACAGAAAAATCAAAAGACCTGGTAAGGATGTCCGTCGCAAGGGCCCAGTTGATACAGCCATTACCACAGCCCTCGATTTCGGTGGACAACAAGGCCCTCGTTATCGGTGGTGGCATGGCGGGTATGACCGCGGCCCTCGGCCTGGCCGACCAGGGTTATCACACCTATCTGGTTGAGCAGTCTGATGAATTGGGCGGAAATGCCCTTAAACTCATTGACACCTGGCAGGGAGAAGATGTTTCCGCAAATCTCAGGGAGATGATCAAAAGAGTGGAAGGACACCCCCTGATCGAGACTTACACCGGATCTTCAATCAAGGAGGCTGAAGGGTTCGTAGGAAATTTTGAAACGACCATTTCGCAAAACGGCTCTGAGATACCCCTGAAACACGGGGCAGTGGTCATGGCCGTGGGAGCCGAGGAATACAAGCCGACGGAATACCTTTATGGCGAAGACGAAAGGGTCCTTACCCACCTGGAACTGGATGCGGCCATAAAAGGTGAGGACAAGAAAGTCACTGGTGCAAAAACCGCCGTCTTTATTCAGTGTGTCGGATCAAGGGAACCGGAAAGGCCTTATTGTTCAAAGGTATGTTGTACTCACACCATGAAATCCGCCCTGCAATTGAAAGAGATGAACCCGGAAACGGATGTCTATGTCCTGTACAGGGATATCCGTACTTATGGACAGAGAGAGGGGCTCTACAGGGAGGCAAGGAACCGGGGCGTTATATTTGTCAGATACGGTCTTGAACAAAAACCGGCCCTTGAAAAAGGGAGTGACGCCATCTCCGTAACCATCAAAGATCATATATTAGACCGGGATATACTGATCAATGCCGATCTCGTTGTATTGGCCTCGGCCATCGTGCCCCGCGATAATGCAGACCTTGCCCAGATGTTCAAGCTGTCCCTTAATGAGGACGGGTTTTTCATGGAGGCCCACGCCAAGCTGAGACCGGTTGAATTCGCGACAGAGGGTATTTTCTTGGCCGGCATGGCTCATTATCCAAAGCCCATTGAGGAGAGTATTTCACAGGCCAAGGCCGCGGCCTCAAGGGCATCTGTCGTGCTGTCAAAGGAAAATATTACCGTTGAAGGTGTTGTTTCCCATGTAGACGAGGTCCTGTGCCGGGGTTGCGGCAAGTGCGTGGATGCCTGTCCCTATAGCGCGGTTTCTCTTGTTGAACGTGAAGGGGGCAAAACAGCGGCATTCGTCCAGGAGGCCCTCTGTAAAGGATGTGGGGCCTGTTCAGTGGCCTGCCCCACGGGTGCGGCATCCATCTTCCATTACGATGACCGGGAAGTTTTGAGCATGGTGGAAGCGGCTCTGAATTGAAGATTGAATATTGAAGATTGAAGATTGGGGTTTGAGTATTGAATTTTGGGTTTCGTAAATTATCAATATTCAACAGTCAATATTCAATCGCACGGGGGAGTTATATTTCATGTCTGAAGAATTTAGTCCGAAGATAGTGACATTTGCGTGTAGCTGGTGTGCATATTCGGCTGCCGACCTTGCAGGGGTAAGCCGTTTTCAGTATCCACCCAATATGCGTATTATCCGGGTAATGTGTTCGGGCCGTGTCAACCCGAATTTCATCCTGAAGGCGTTTCAAATGGGTGCGGACGGCGTACTGGTTTCCGGGTGACACATCGGCGACTGCCATTACCTGGACGGTAATGTGAAGGCCGAAAAGATGTTCAACATGACCCATGAATTAGTCAAGATAGTGGGAATTGATCCGGCAAGACTTCGCCTTGAATGGATTTCATCGGCGGAAGGCACACGTTTTGCCGAGGTAGCAAGGGAATTCACCGAACAGGTCAAATCACTCGGGCCGTCTTCTCTGAAACAGGCGGCATGATGATTGCCGGATTACTGACTTCGAACTTGTTTGGGGATGGCTTCTAGGCATGACACCGCGGTCCCGCCACGGGCGGGACTCCCGCAATTACAGAAAGGAAGCATTTGGTAAGACCGAAAAGGCGGGCACGGTGGCCCGCCCTACAGGTCTTATTGTTATGGCCGTTACCGCGGGGTGCCGACCGAAAAATTATAATTGTTAAAGCGGCGAAGCCGCATTTTATAAAATCGAGAAACGATTTTATGAGGCAAATGGAATGACTGCGATAGCTGAATTGATTGATACCACACAGACCTATTTCTGCCTTGACTGCGGGGTGTGCACCGGAAGCTGCCCTGTTGCCAGGGTATTCCCGGACTTTTCACCCAGGCAGATCATAGAGCGCTCTCTGTATGAACTGGAAGAGGCTTCTGATGACACCATTTGGGACTGCCTGACCTGCGCGCAGTGCAGTGTAAGATGTCCTGCCAACATAGATTTTCCCGAATTTGTCCGTCTGATGCGTGACGAGGCCCATGCCCAGGGTTTTGACGGGGTCCCTGCCCATAACGGCATGCTCCAGACCATCACGGCCATTCAGACCCAGGATGTGGCACAAAACCGCAACTTCTGGATTGAGGACAGGAAAATTTCCGATAAGGGAGACATCCTCTACTTTGTGGGCTGCCGCCCGTATTTTGATGTCGTTTTCCGGGATATAGATGCCGGTTCCATCAAGGGGGCCCAAAATGTACTTAAGATCCTGAACAATTGCGGAGTGGAACCGGTTGTGAGCAATGAGGAAAGGTGCTGCGGCCATGACGCCCTGTGGAATGGCAACGAGGAAAAGTTCAAAAAGCTGGCTGAACTAAACCTGGATCTTATACGTTCCTCAGGTGCCAAGCAGGTGGTTTTCAGTTGCCCTGAAGGATACTACACCTTTAAAAACTTTTATCCAAAATATTTTGGCGAGCTGGGATTCGAGCCCGTACATATCCTTGATTTTCTGGCAGACAAGATCAATGAGGGCGTGATCGAGTTTGAAGAAAAAGATGAGGTGGTGACCTATCATGATCCCTGCCGATTAGGCAGGCTGGCGGGTGTATACGATGCGCCCCGTGAGCTTCTTAAGGCCATCCCCGGGATTGAACTGAGAGAGATGCCACGTTCCAGAGAAAACGGGGTTTGCTGCGGGACGACCGGGTGGATGAATTGCTCCAGTTGTTCAAAGGAGATACAGATGGAACGGCTTAGCGAGGCAAGCGACACCGGTGCAAAAGCCCTTGTAACGGCCTGCCCCAAATGCCAGATCCATTTCCGGTGCGCCAAGTCTGCCTTTGATCTGGAGATAGAGATCAACGACCTTTATGATATTGTTGCAGACAGAATGATACTAAAAAAATAGGTCCCTGAAATGCCTAAAGTTGATTTTCTGCAAAGAAGAAACCAAAGTCACTTTAGCTCACTTTAGTCACTTTAAACTTTAGTTCACTTTAAATTTTAGATCACTTTAGTCACTTAAATAAAAGGGTTTGATTATGAGCAAAGACATACTTGTTATCGGGGGGGGCATTGCCGGTATGCAGTCTTCCCTGGATCTTGCCGATATGGGAATCAAGGTCCACCTGGTGGAAAAACTGCCCAGCATCGGCGGCAAGATGGCCCAGTTGGACAAGACATTCCCAACCAATGACTGTGCCATCTGAATACTCTCGCCCAAGATGCTGGATGTCGGTCGACATCCCAACATTGAGCTTCTGGCTTACAGCGAAGTCGAGAAGGTAGAAGGCGAGGCGGGAAATTTCAAGGTCACGATTCGCAGAAAGGGCCGGTATGTGGAAGAAGATAAGTGCACGGGATGCGGGGCGTGTGCTGAAAAATGCCCGACTGTTGTTTCAGATGCCTTTAACGAGGGATTGGGAGAGCGCAGGGCCATATACAGCTACTTTGCCCAGGGCATACCCTCGACCCATACCATTGACGCCGACCATTGCCGCCAGTTGAACGGAAAAAAATGCGGTATCTGCGCAAAGACCTGTCAGGCAGAGGCCATCAATTTTGATCAAGAGGACCGCATTTTAGAACTGGATGTAGCGGGCATCATAATCGCCGCCGGATATGACGTCTTTGATCCCTCGGTGATCCCGGAATACCGTTACCGGGAAATAGCCAACGTGGTCACGGCCATAGAATTTGAGAGGCTTTTGAGCGCCAGCGGCCCCACAGGGGGACACATGGACCGCCCCTCGGACCGCGCTGTTGAGGCCGAGATTGCGGGCTTGGAAAAAAAGGCAAAGAAATCTCAAAAGGCCATTTCCAAACTCGAGGAAAAATTCAATGAACCTTCCGCTCAATTCTATAAAAAGTACCAGGCCGGAGAGTATAAGGATGATGAAGACCGCAAGAAATGGGCAGACAAGTATACCGCCCATCTGGCCGTTACCGAACCCCTTGAAGAGCTGAAAAAGCAGGCCGAGGGTTTTACGGTGGCGAAGAGACTGGCCTTTATCCAATGCGTGGGTTCGCGGGATTTCAGGTTCTATCCCTTCTGCTCCGGTTATTGCTGCATGCACTCCATCAAGGAGGCCATCATTTCCCACGAGCATGAACCGGAGACCACATCCTCTATCTTTGGCATGGATATCCGTGCGGTAGGCAAGGGTTTTGAGGAATACAAGATACGCGGGGGCAATAATTCAAATATAACTTATGTGCGCGGCAGGGTTGCGGAGATCACGGAGGGCCCTGATAACAATCCCGTAGTAATATATGAAGATACCCGCGAGAGAAAGGTCAAGCGCCAGGAATTCGACATGGTTGTTCTGGCAACCGCATGCGCGCCCATAAAAGGTATTGCTGAACTCGCGAAAACCCTGGGCGTTGAGTTAGATAAATACAATTTCATAAAGACCAGTTCGCTCTCCCCCGTTGATTCCACGACCCCGGGTATCTTTGTATGCGGCTGTGCGGAATCACCTATGGACGTGCCCGAATCCGTGGCCCAGGCGTCCAGCGCGGCGGAGCGTGCCGCTGAAATAGCTTTTCAAATGGATTTAGAAAAGGAGAAAGCCGTTGCCTGAAAAAAAAGAAGATATCAGGATCGGGGTATTCCTCTGCCATTGCGGGTCCAATATAGCCGGATACCTGAATATGGAGGAGCTTGCTGAATTTTCCGAGAAGCTTCCCCACGTGACTTTTGTACAGAGAAACCTCTATACCTGCTCGGAAGGTGGCATAAACGAGATCAAAAAAGGTATAAAGGAGCAGAATCTCAACCGGGTGGTGGTAGCTTCCTGCACGCCCAGGACCCATGAACCCCTGTTCCGTAGTTCCTGTGGCGAAGCCGGGCTGAACCCGTACCTCTTTGAGATGGTCAATATTCGGGATCAGTGCTCCTGGGTCCACATGAAGGAGCAGGAGGACGGCACCAACAAGGCCAAGGACCTGGTCCGTATGGGCGTGGCCAAGGCCGCCCTGTTGGAACCTCAGGAATCCATTATGTCGGAGGTTCAAGTCCGGGCCCTCGTGATCGGCGGAGGAATTGCCGGCATGACCTCGGCGCTTGCCCTTGCCAATCGCGGGTATGAAGGGGGCCTGGTTGAAAGGGAGGAAGCCCTCGGGGGACTACTGAATAACCTGAACAAACTTGGACCCACCATGATAGAAGCAGACGAGTTGGTCGAGGAAAAGACCCGGTCCGTTACCGGGAATTCCAACATCACCGTTTTCACCAATGCCAGGGTCACCGAGGTCCAGGGATTCATAGGCAAGTACAAGGTAGATATTGAAACGGAATCGGGTGTCAAGAAAATCGATATCGGCGTCATTATCGTTGCCACGGGAGGTCGACCCTTTGTGCCCGAAGGCCTCTACAACTATGATGGGAAGCGTGTAGTGACCCAGCTTGAGATGGAAAAACTTCTGAAGGCGGGCCTTGATCCGGCAATAAAAAACGTTGTCATGATCCAGTGCGTGGGAAGCCGGAACGAAGAGAGGCCTTACTGTTCAAGGATCTGCTGCCAGACCGCGGTCAAGAATGCCATGCTGATCAGGGAGCTGAACCCGGACGCAAAGGTTTCGATCCTCTACAGGGACATGCAGATGTACGGCGTGGAAAATGAAGAAATGTTCCGCGATTCAAAGGCAAAAGGGGTGAGGTACATAAACTACGATCCTGCCAACCCCCCTCAAGTGGAACCGGATAAGGTCCGGGTATATCATGCCCTCTTAGGACGGGATATGGATTTACCCGCTGATCTCGTGGTCCTCTCCACCCCCCTGGTCTCACAGGAGGATGCGGAAGTAATATCCCGGCTCCTTAGGGTCCCTGTTGACGAAAACGGTTTTTTCCTGGAAGGGCATGTCAAGCTGAAACCGCTTGATTTTGCAACTGACGGAATATTTCTTTGCGGCAGTGCGCACTTTCCCGCCAATATCCGCGAGGCCGTGGCACAGGGTTTGGGAGCCGCATCCAGGGCCTCTATCCCCCTGTCAAAGGGATCGGTGGTTGTGGAGCCCATTATTTCCGTATTGGCCGATGAAGACGCCTGCCGGGGTTGCGGCCTGTGCGTGGCGCTCTGTCCTTACGGCGCACTTGAGATACAGAAGACTGAAAAAGGAAGAAAGGTCCATGTCATTGACGTGGCCTGCAAGGGGTGTGGCGTTTGTGCCGCCACCTGTTATCAACATGCCTTGAGCATAAACTCCTTTACGGACCAGCAAATCGAGGCCCAGCTTGAGGCGTTCTTAGATTGATGATTGATTATTGAAGATTTACTGAATCGCTTCGCTCTATTTTGTTTAGATTACATGGAGGGCATTTAGTAGTTTGCATTTGAATAGGCGCATCCTAAAAAATCCCCCTCCATCCCCCTTTAGAAAGAGGGAGTTTATAGGTCTCCCCTTTTAGAAGGTTGGCATTGGGGATTTTAGTTGCAAACAATATTACGCCCTGCGTTGTAAATTGAAAGATACAATTAACCGTCAAGCGTCAAGATTTAATCTGCAATCGTCAATCAACAATTGACAATCCAGAAGGGAGGTTTGAATTGGCCGACTTCGTTCCTAAGATACTAACGTTTTGCTGCACGTGGTGAGGGTATGCCGCTGCTGATTTAGCTGGAGTTTCCAGACTACAATATACACCGGAAATCAAGATCGTCCGTCTCATGTGCACGGGCAGGGTTGACCCCGCCCTCGTGGCCGAGGCATTCAAAAAAGGCCTGGACGGTCTTTTGGTGGTGGGCTGCTACTTCGGGGACTGCCATTACATAACAGGGAATCACCAGGCAAAGGCCAAGCTGGACATGACCCGCAGGCTTTTCAAACACATCGGTATGAATGAAGAGCGCCTGGCCTTTCGCCAGTGTTCATCGGGTGAGGCATCCGTTTTTGTTAAAGTGGTCTCTGAATTCGATGAAAAAATACGGAGCCTGGGTCCCCTTGGAGGAGACAGTGATCCTGTTAAGGCCCCGGAAATTTTTGAAAAAATTGAGGCCGCGCAGGCCGTGCTTGCCAGTGAAAAAATCCGATGGGTCATCGGCAAGAGGACCCCGTTTCTTGAGTCCGGCAACATGTATGGAGAGATATTTACCGAGCACGAGTTTAATCGTGCCATTGACATGATAATCGTGGAAGAAATGGAGGTCCAGGAGATCCTCGCCGGGCTGAAGGCGGGTTCGCGGTCGATTAAAGACCTCTCTAATGACCTTTCCATTCCATCGGAAAGGGTCTTTCGATATGTGACCGCCCTCAAACGAAAAGGCATGGTTGCCTTAGACAAGGTTGCCGGCAGATCGCCAATATTTCAGTTAGTACGGCAAGAGGTGTAACACAGTGGAAGAAAAAAAAGTATTGATTGTCGGTGGAGGCCTTGAAGGGGTCGGTGCCGCCCTTGAAAAGGCGGAAGAAGGGGCCAAAGTGACCATCGTAGAAAAGTTTCCTACCCTTGGCGCTGAAAGGATCCCGCGGGACAGGCTCATCAAACCTGATGATGCGTTTATAAATCCTGATCTTGACAAAGTGCGCAATGACGATAACGTCAGTATCCTGACATACAGTGACATAAAGAAGATCAACAAGGATAACGGAAAGGTTCAGGCCCACATCCTGAAGCGAAGCCTCAGGGTGGACAACAGCAAGTGCAACGATTGCAAGGCCTGCATAAAGGTCTGTCCGGTAAACATGTTTGACGACTTTGACGAAGGTTTCAGTTTTCGCACGGCCGTGGATTACTTTAATCCGGCCACGGGCGAATATAACATCTTCAAAGAAGACATGCCCGTTTGCCAGCGCACATGCCCCGTAAATCTGGATATCCGGACCTACGCGGGACAGATTGCGGATGGAAAATATCTCGAATCCCTGGCCACCATCAGGGACAGGCTTCCCCTTCCGGGGAGCATCGGCAGGGTCTGCCCCCACCCATGTGAGACGGCCTGCAACCGGCAGTATCTGGATGAACCCATCAGTATCTGTTTCCTGAAAAGGTTCGTGGCAGACGTCGAGTTAGAAAAGGAAATTGAACCGGTCTATGAAACCCCGGAGAAAAAGTTTTCCGAAAAAATCGCCATCATCGGCGCAGGGCCTTCAGGTCTTACCTGTGCATACGACCTTGCAAGACTGGGATATGAGGATATAACCATCTACGAGGCCCTTCCCGTCCCGGGTGGCTATCTCTGGGTGGGGATCCCGGAATACCGCCTGCCCAAAAAGCTCCTCCAGCGAGAGGTGGACCTTATCGCCAACATGGGCATTGATATCCAGTACAACAAACGCGTCGGCAAAGACATATCTTTTGATGACCTGAGAAAAGACAATGACGCCGTTTTTATCGGTGCGGGCTGCCACCGCGGGCTCAAACTGCGGGTACCTGGGGAAGATGAATACGAAGGAAAGGGTATCGTCGATTGCGTGACCTTTTTAAGGGACCAGGCCTTGGGCAATCCTATTGAGGTCAAGGGCAAGCTCATCGTTATCGGCGGAGGAAATGCGGCCATTGACTCGGCGCGTGTGGGATGGCGAATGGGGTTTGACGAGGTATATATCCTCTACCGCAGGACAAAAAAAGAGATGCCCGCCAACCCGTGGGAGATAGACGCGGCCGAGCATGAGGGTGTTATTATGCAATATCTTGCCGCCCCCATAGAAATCCTGGGTAAAGACGGCAAGGTTGCGGGCATGAAATGCATCAAGATGGAATTGGGTGAGCCCGACGCTTCCGGCCGAAGGAGACCGGTGCCCATAGAGGGGTCTGAATATGTCATTGATGCGGAGACCATAGTCCCTGCCATCAGTCAGGGCGCGGACCTGGAGTTTTTGGGTGAGGACCATGGTTTTGAAATAAACCGCTGGAATACGTTTGACATAGATGAAGAAACAGGCGCAACAAATGTCCCCGGCATGTTTGCCGGCGGCGATGTGGTGACCGGTCCTAATATTGCCATTCAAGCCGTTGCTGCCGGCAAAAAGGCTGCCTCCGGCATTCACGAGTACCTGAGGAACAAGTAAATGAACTACGAAAAGGAAAAGCGATACATTATACCATTTGACGATGTCCCGTCACCAAGGGCCGAGATGCCCGAAATCACGGTAGACGAAAGAAGGGGAAACTTCGTGGAAGTAGAGACCGGTTTCCCTGAAGATATGGCCCAAACAGAGGCCAAACGCTGCCTGAGCTGCCGGCGCTGCTTAGGTTGTGCCCTGTGCTGGGCGGAATGTAAACCCGAGGCCATTAATTTTGATATTCCGGACGAGGACCTGGACCTGGAGTTTGATGAGGTGGTTATTACCAGGGGTCAGGAAAATACGTTTCAGGCCTTTAACACTGACCTCGGTTATGGGAGCTATGCGGATGTGATCACGGATCTGCAATTCGAACGTATGCTCTCCCCCACCGGTCCCACCGATGGGATAGTGGTTTCACCTTTGGACGGAGAGGTTCCGGCACGCTTGGCGATCGTTCAGGGCAATGCGGATGGAGATGAGGAGCACCTTCTTTCCTCATTAGTCTTAGGGGTAAATGAGGCCATCATTGCCCTTGACAGGACAGAAGGCCTGGAAGTGAGCCTCATATCCCCCGTGTGTCAATCTTTTAAAGATCAGTTCCTTGCAGATGCGCAAAAAGTCGCAGGCCTTAATATCATAGAGGGGGCACCCGAGACCGCGGAAAAGAAGAAAGACGGGGATTCCCTGACACTCACATTTTCCGAAAACGGAAATAGCAGGGAAGAAAATTTCGATATGGTTGTGGCCCTGACAAAGCCGGAAGTATCGTCTGAAATCAAATCCCTGAGTAGAAAACTTGAACAGGATATAATCTGATTGGCAACTCAATAGATTCAATAAAAAAGCACTCTTTAAGAGTGCTTTTTTTGTTGAGCATGAAAAAACATTAAAGGAATTTTTGCGGGTTTTCTTTAATGCACTCGTAAAAAGTCGAAAAGTACTTTTTTTCGTTAGTCCAACACCATTGCATCGACATATTGAAATGTTATCTGTTTTCTCTCAAAAGCCTGCTGTAAACCTTGAGCCGTTCTTCCAGCACCTCTTTAGAGGGCAGTTTCGTGATGTATTCCGAGACTTGAATCTTGTGAGGACCATACCGGATAAGCATTTCCACATGCTGCCTTTTTTTGGAACTGCATAGAATCAAGCCGACGGGTTCGTTTTCTCCTTCCCGCCATTCATTCTCCTTTAGCCAGGCAAGGTAAAGGTCCATCTGGCCTTTGTCGGCAGCAGCAAACGTGCCCAGTTTGAGTTCGATAGCTACGAGGCACCGAAGGCCGCGATGAAAGAAAAGGAGGTCAAGAAAGTAGTCAACGTCATCGATACGCATTGGGTATTGGCGACCTATAAAGCAAAAATCGTTGCCAAGTTCGGAAAGGAATTGTTCGAGATTGTGAATAATGCCGGCCTCAAGGTCCTTTTCGGAATATGCTCCCTTGAGCCCCAAAAAATCGAGAAGGTAAGGGTCCTTGAAGATGTCTTCATAGTGTACAAGTTCGGCCCCGCCTTTTTTCTTTTCCAATGCTGCAAGCTTTTTGGTTTCGCTGGATAGGGCCACACGTTCAAACAAGGCTCCATCAATTTTTCTTTGAAGTTCCCGGGTGGACCAACGCTCATGCGCAGTTTGCTCAAAATAAAATTTCCGTTTTCTATGGTTCTGAACTCCTAAAAGGATTCGATAATGTGTCCATCCAAGGCGGGTATGATTTCGGAAATCAATCGTGATAGACCCGCCGGATTTGCCAGGCCCTGTCTGCCTTTTTTGAGGTAAATTAGATTCCACAGGCACTGCCTGTAGAATTGACTCTGGTATCGATTCTACAGACACTGTCTGTAGAATTTGAAACGATTCAAAAAATCGCCGCATATCGTTGAGATTGCTTATAGAAAAGCCCTTGCCATATTCCTTTGTCAGGGCTTCTGACAACCCCTCCAAAAGCTGAGTCCCATACTCGGCCCGCTTTTCATTCTTCTGAATACCCTGGGCAATAACCCGCCCAATGTTCCAATAGAGATTAACAAGCGTCAGGTTGGCCGTTGTTGCTACATACTGACGCGATTCCTTAATGAGAGACCGGATTTCAGTTAGAACCCCGGAAATGGCAGGAACTTTTGCAGGTGCTTTTCTCGACTTGGACTTTGTTGATTTAGTCAATTTCCGCCTCCCGGATGATATCTCCGATGTTAACGGTAAAATTCTTGCGGCTTTTGACAGCCAATTTGAAAGCGGGATCCTGCACCCTGTAAAAGATGGGATTGGTGGCACGATCCACAACCACATGGAAGCAGTACTTATCCCGCAGATTGATTGCCGTGGACCATTCGTTCTCCGTCAGATGAACGGGGCCGCGGCCTGCCCGGCCTTTGACTTCTATGACGACCTACTCCCCGTTACTTCTGTGGCTTTCCAGATCATGTTCTCTTGAAAGGTACGGTGAAGAAACATCATAAACACGCACCCTGTAATAGTCCACTTCAAAATTTTGGGCGATCCTCATCGTTATTTTTTCTATAATCTTACATTAGGGTTCCCAAGCATTGGGACTGGAGTCAGGCGATAGTGTTCAAAAAAATGTTTTTGCGTAGGGGCAGGCCTTGGCCTGCCCCAGCTAAGGAAGGAGAGGAAATTCGGTAGGTTAGTCTTAATTAAGATTCCTTCTTTTGTGCATCCCTCATCCTCTTCAAAATATCAATAGCCTCTTTCTGTCCCTGATAAAGCCTGGTCATCTCTATGGCCATACCAGCTATCTGGGCCAGTGCCTGGACAAAATTCACGTCTTCCAGGGTAAATTCCCATGTTTCGGAAGTATACACGCGAAGGACCCCCGTCAACTTGGTACGCGTTATGATAGGTACGGAAAGGATAGAGGCAATCCCTTCTTTTCTCGCCTCTTCGGGGTACTGGATTCTGGGGTCATCTCCAACATCGTGGATTGCTACGGGCCCGTCCTCCGCGGACTGGGTAATGGATTTAAGGGCACTCAAAGGACCTTTATTGATATATTCATCACTCAGGCCGAATGAGGCGGCTATTTCCAGTTCGTGGGTTTTGCGATTGATGAGAAACAGGGCACACCCTTTGGCATCCAGAGCTGTCTTAATGCCGTCCACTGTCAAAAGTACGACTTCTTCCGGATCCCTGGAATGGGAAATGCCTTTGGTAATCCTAATCATAGTTTCATAACTTATGAGTTGTTTTTTCATGGCGCCCTCCTTTCTTTATGTGGTTTTTAAAGTGGGCATGACCTATACAATTGATTCTTGTTGAAAACAATATTTTCGATCGCAATAGAAAAACCGGAGCCGTGTTAGGAGGAAGACAGAGACAATTTGAGTCGCCTGGTTGAGAGGTATAACCCTAACGTTGCAAAAGTCGAGGGTGCTGTAGATCCGCGGCGCCAAGGGTGAAGCCGTAATATTCTACTGCGAACCCTTGACAACAAAGGACATGCGGCGCCCTCGGCTTTCCCGAAGGGTAAACAACACGGCGATTTTTAAGGCCTTGCTCGAACTCACAAATAGTGATGTCCTATAATGCCTGTGATAACGAGCGGAAACCTTGATGGGTAATGCTTTTTAATAAAATTAAGCAGTGTTGTTTATGTAACGTTAGCATTTGAAACTGACGCTTCGCGTCGGATTCATTTATGAAAGAAACTTGCTTCAAAATAGCTTCGACCTTGTTATTATAATGGGACGCTCTGACAGTTAAGGCCGATAACCCAATGGTGTTTTAAAAACCCGTA